>JAFTOT010000076.1 GCA_017463665.1 Clostridia bacterium
CGAGGCAGTTTTCCACACCCGTTGGGGACGCTACGGCGTCAAGCCGTTCGGTCCTTCCCAGTGGCTGCCCGCATGGCCCACGGCATTCCGCCTCGAGTCTCTGCGCTGGCATACCGATTGGAGCTTCTTTGACGAAGGTCTCACGCATATCGAAGGCAAGATCGAAAAGTAGATCAAATTCCCTGCTGCGGGATCTCCTGCGGCAGGGAGTTTTTATACAGAGAATTGCAAATGTCGGAGTTGACTTGCTGCGGGATATATTTTATAATGGAGAAAAAAGATGGCGCAGGAGGAGAGTAATCACTATGGATAACAGACCGAACATACTTTGGATCTGCACCGATCAGCAGCGATTCGACACACTCGGCTGCTACGGCAACAAATTTGTCAAAACGCCGAACCTTGATCGCCTTGCGGCAAACGGCGTGCGGTTTACCCGCGCCTACTGTCAGGCACCCGTGTGTGCCCCCAGCCGCGCGTCCTTTCTGAGCGGTCGCTATCCGCGCACCTGCCGTGTACGACAGAACGGACAGGATATCCCCGAGGATGAGATCTTAGTCACCCGCCTGTTTCATGATGCGGGCTATGCCTGCGGACTTTCGGGCAAGCTGCATCTGTCCGGTTGCGCGCCGGCGGCATGCCCGACGATTGAGCGCCGCATCAACGACGGCTATGACTATTTTGCGTGGAGCCATGACAACAACACGCCGAACGACTGGCTGATGAACAGCTATTCGCATTGGTTACGCGCGCAGGGCGTGGAGAATCACCGCCCGGTACGCGAGGATTGCCGCTTTGTGCTCACCGGTCTGCCCGCCGAGTACAGTCAGGCAAAATGGTGCGCCGACTGCGCGATCGAATTCATGCAGGCGGCAGCGGTCAAGAACCGTCCGTGGGTATTCTCCTTCAACTGCTTCGATCCGCATCACCCGTTCGATCCACCCGCCGAGTATTTAGAGCGGTATTTGCCGATCCTGGATCAAATTCCGCTGCCGGATTATGTCCAAGGCGAGCTTGCGACCAAGACGCCGCCGCAGCGCAAGGAGCATCGCGGTGCATACGGCATCAAGGGCAATTTCCCGTATGACGAAATGACCGAGTACGACCACCGCCTTGTCCGTGCCGCGTGCTATGCGATGTGCGACCTCATTGACGTACAGGTCGGACGGATGCTGCGCTATCTCGAAGAGAGTGGACAGCTTGAAAACACGATCATCCTATTCCATTCGGATCACGGGGAGAGCCTCGGCGATCACGGTATGTATTTAAAGGGCTGCTATTTCTATGAAAGCAATGTGCATGTGCCGCTGATCCTGTCCTGGAAGGATCATTTTTCAGCAGGCGTGACCGCAGATGGGCTCGTAGAGCTGCTTGACCTCGCGCCGACGCTGCTGGAAGCGTGCGGACTCGAAAAGCATCCCGGTATGCAGGGACGCTCGCTTTTGCCGCTGCTCACCGGCGAAGCGCCGCTTGACACCTTCCGCGAGGATGTCTTCTGTGAATACTACAAGACCAAGCTTGGCGGCGATACGGTCTCCTTTGCGTCGATGCTGTTTGACGGACGCTATAAGATCACACAGATGCACACCCTTGCAGAGTCCTATCCGCAGGATCACCAAAATGAGCTGTACGATCTTGCCGCCGATCCCGACGAGCATATCAACCGTTATGACGATCCCGAATATACGGCGGTGAAGCTGCGTCTGCTCGAGCAGTTTTGCAACCGACAGGCACTGACCGCCGATCCGCTGCCGATCAAGGCCTCGTATTGGTAATATAAAAAAGCTGACGTTTTTGGCGTCAGCTTTTTTGTATAGAAATATTTATGCATCTGCAAAAGCCCCGTCTGCCGTGGCGAGATGTTGTTACGGCGGGAGCAAGCCCCCGCCCTACGAGGGGTGGTTTCAATGACATGCACCGTTATGGCAACGCACAATTCGTAGGGGCGATGCCCGCAAAAGCGGGATTATTCCTGAGCCATATCCGCGGCGGCTTTGGCATCGGAGCGGGCGAGGGATTTTAGGTTTTCGATGCGACCGCAGGGGATGTCTTTGCCGAAGAGGGCGGCGGCGCGGTCGGAGAGGTGCCCGGCTCCCGGCGCGGAGACGCGCACGGGCGGCTCATAGCCCATGTAGGAGAGCATGGAGTCCACCTTTTTATCATAGGAAACGCCGAGCAGCGGCTTGCCTGCGGCGGCACCGTAAATGAGCAGGTGCAGGCGCATGGCGATGACCAGCGAGCAGCGCAAGAGCACGCCGAGAATTTCGGGCGCGGTCAGCGCGGGGAGAATGTACCCCTTGTGCTCTGCAAGCGCGTTTACCCGCGCGCAGATCTCGCGGTCGCGGCTGGACTGCATGATGAGATAGAGGGGCGTCGCGCCCGTGGATGTGCAGATGCGGTCGATCTCTTTGGCAAACAGGGCGGCAAAGGTCTCCTCGTCCATGCCTTCGACTTCCTCGCTGCGCAGGCTGGAGAAGCTGCGCAGGGATACCGCGAAGAAGCGGTCGCCTATCACCTCACGCAGGATGTAGTCGATGCGCTCTGCGGTCGCGCTTTCGAGCGTCAGCGCGGGATCGGCGGAGAGGGTGATCTTTTCGCGGTCAAAGCCCAGTGCCGCCACATAGTCGATGGACTGCGGCTCGCGGAAGGTGATCTTGTCGGCGAGGGCAAGCGTCTTCAGCACGCTTTGTTCGTATTTTTCGCCGAACACGGGTCCGACACCGTTTGCGTAGACGAACACCTTCAGTCCGCATGCCTTGGCAAGGCGGATGATCGTCGTGTAGTAGAAAAGCGAGCGCGAGGAGGTAGTGTTTTGCAGGAGATTGCCGCCGCCGCTGATCAGCAGCTTGGCGCCCTGCATTTCGCGCAGGATGGCGGGAATGTTGAATCGGGCAATGGCGCGTGCGCCGTACTTTTTGGCGCTCTGCTTCGGCGATTTGCAGAAAATGGTGATCTTTGCCTGCGGATCCTCGGCGCGGATGCTTTGGATGATGGACGCGGCGATCGAATCATCACCCGCGTTGCCGAAACCGTAGTAGCCGCTGATGAGGATGTCGCCGCGCTGATCGGCTGTGACGGCGGGCAGCTTTGCGTACATCTGCTCATAGTCGCGCGCGGTACGTGCAGCGGAATAGTCGCTGAGGATCACCTCGCGGCAGTAGGTGCCGAGGGATGCGCGGTCTGCGGTGTCAAACAGCGTGCAGATGTCGGCATAGAGTTTGTCCTCGTCCACCTCGCCGCAGCCGCGGCAGCAGTAGTTGGTCTTTGCCGAGATCTCGCGTTTGCTTTCGTCAAAAATGCCGATGTAGCCCTCGTTGCCGCAAACGATCGTCGGCTTGCCCACGCTCATGGCTTCGAGCGCGGCGCGCGACGCACCCACAAAGATGTCGCCCGAGGCGATAAAGGCGGGGGTATCGGTGCGCAGTCCGGGGGTGAAGATGATCTTTCTGCCGTATTTTGCTTCCAGCTCGGCGGCGATCTTTTTGACATCGGTGAGCAGGTTGCGCTCGGCGGAGAGCACGCCGTCGCCCACGATCACGATCTCGAGATCGGGGTATTTGCCGAGCAGCTTTTCGGCGGTTTTGGCAAGGCAGAGCTGTGCTTTGCCGCGGCTCTCGTCCATGCGGCTGACCGAGACGATGCGGTGGCGTGTGTCGGAGAGTCCGAGCTCTTTTATCACGGGTGCGGGATCGGCATCGGGGGAGAAGACCTCGGTGTTGATGCCGTTGACCGTGACGAAAATATTGTCGGCGAACTGCCCGTAGTTGTCGATCAGATATTGCTTGATGTCCTCGCTGACCGCCATCTGGAGGTCGCCCCAGTTGGCGAGCTTTTTCCACAGCGGCGTGACCTTGAATACCCAGTGCGCCGTCGTGACAAAATGAAAGTGCAGGCGCTTTTGCAGAAGTCCGCAGACAAAGGCGGGGATGCGCGCATGCGCGTGCACGAGGTCAAAGCGCTCCGCGCGCAGCAGCTTTTTGAGCCCCGTATACGCGCGCAGCACGCTGAGGGGATCTTTGCTCGCGAGCGGCAGTGTCACGTGGCGGACGCCGTGCGCTTCGAGCATCTCGGCGTATCTGCCGCCGGCAGATGCGACCGTGACGGTATGCCCGCTTTGCCCCAGTGCCAGAGCGAGCTCATAGATATGTGTTTCCGCGCCGCCGAAGCCCATTTGCATCGTGGTCATCAGGATATTGAGTGGTTTTTGCATGCCGCGCCTCCGAAGGATTTGTATATTTTGAAATTATTCTATCAAATCGCGGCACTGAAATCAAGCGGAGTGCATAAAATTGCGCCGAAAGCGGGCAAAATTTTGAAAAAGCTCTTGATTTCTTTATTATAATATGGTAAACTAACGAATGATGAAAGATAAGGAGAGTAAGAGTGGCTTGCCACTCTTTCTTTGTTATTAAGATGAAGAATACGAAAAATATTGCCGAGACGGTGCAGGAATTTATCCGGCCCGTGGTCAATCAGCTCGGCTATTATCTCTGGGACGTCGAATATGTCAAGGAGGGCAGTGAATGGTATCTGCGCATCACCATTGACAGCGAGGACGGCATCACCATCGACGACTGCGAGGTCGTGCACCGTGCGATCGATCCCGTGATCGACGAGCACGATCCCATTGAAAACGCCTATCATCTGGAGGTCTCCTCTCCCGGCATCGAGCGCGTGCTGCGCACCGCAGAGCACATCGAGGCATGGGCGGGTGAAGAAGTCGAGGCGAAGCTGTTTGCCCCCATGGATGGCAAAAAGGCGATCCGCGGTATCCTCGGCGGCATCGAAAACGGTATTGTAACGATCACATGCGGCGATAAGACCTATGCCATCGAGCATAAGAAGATCTCGCGCATGACGACGGTTTTTGATTTTTAAGACAGTAGAACAAGAAAGGAAAGACGGCGCGCCGTCTTGGGTACAAAGGAAAAATGAATTCGGAATTTTTTGAGGCACTGGACCTGATCGAACGTGAAAAGGGAATCTCCAAGGAGTACATGCTCGAAAAGGTCGAGGCGGCGCTCATCAGCGCGTACAAGCGTGACAAGAACGGCAACTCCAATGTGCGCGTTGCGATCGACTCCGTGAAAAAGACGGTCAAGATGTTCCAGCAGCTCGAGATCGTGGAGGTCGTAGAGGATCCCGATACGCAGATCAACGAGGCTGCGGCGCAGGAGATCAACAAGCGCTACAAGCTCGGCGGCATCTGTGAGGTGGAGATCAAGACCAAGAACCTTCGCCGCCTTGCCGCGCTGACCGCAAAGCAGGTCATCGTGCAGGGTATCCGCGAGGCAGAGCGCGCAAACATCGTCAAGGAATATGAGTCCAAGCGCGAGGAGATCGTCACCGCGACCGTCATCAAGATCGATGAGCTCTCGGGCAATGTTGTCCTCGACACCGGCACGAGCAATGCCACGCTGCTCAAAAGCGAGCAGATCCCCGGTGAGACCTTCGAGGTCGGCGACCGCGTAAAGGTATACATCACCGAGGTCAGCCGCGAGACGCACGGTCACATCGTTACGCTGTCGAGAAAGCATCCCGGTCTTGTCAAGCGCATGTTTGAGCTGGAGATCCCCGAGATCGCGGACGGCACCGTACTGGTCAAGGCGATCGCACGTGAGGCGGGCAGCCGCACCAAGATCGCGGTCGAGTCGAGAGACGAGAACGTGGATCCGATCGGCGCATGTATCGGTAACCGCGGCGCGCGTATCGGCATGATCATCGACGAGCTGCGCGGCGAGAAGATCGACATCGTCCGCTACAGCGAGGATGCGACCGAGTTCATCCGCGAGGCACTCTCGCCCGCCGAGGTCTGCTCGGTCGAGCTCGATTCCGAGCGCAGTGCGCGCGTGGTCGTTTACCCCGACCAGCTCTCCCTTGCCATCGGTAAGGAAGGTCAGAACGCAAGACTTGCGGCAAGACTTACCGGTTTCAGAATCGATATCAAAGCATAAGATAACATAGAGGCAGTAAGAAAGGGTATTTCTGTGGAGAAGATCAGAAAAATCCCCCAGAGAAAATGCGTCGGCTGCAACGAGCGGCATGACAAAGGCGACCTTTGGCGCGTGGTCAAAGCGCCCGACGGCACGGTCTCGCTCGATAAGACCGGACGCGCGGCGGGACGCGGCGCATATATTTGTAAAGGAAGCGTCAAGTGCCTGCGTGCGGCGCGTAAGGCGCATCGTCTCGAGAGCAATCTCGAAACGATGATCCCCGACGTCGTGTATGACGCGCTGGAGGCGGCGCTCGCCGAAGCTTGATAAGGGGATGCTGGCATGAAAAACGAACAGAACATAGGGCGCGATCCGAATGTGCGCGCGCTTTCGATGATCGGGCTCTGCAAAAAGGCAGGGCGGCTGATCGCGGGCGTACCGCTGGTCTGTGACGCACTCCGCGAGGGGCGCGTGGCACTGGTCGTGTACGCATCGGGCGCGGCGGAAAATTCGCTTAAGCGTGTGCGCGACAAGGCAAAGAGCTTTGACACGGCGGCGCTCGCCGTGGACGTCACCCCCGAGGTGCTCGCAAAGAGCATCGGAAAGGTCGGCGCGACAGCGGCGGTGGGCATCACCGATCGCGGCTTTGCAGATGCGATCATAAAAATTCTCGGCGGAAAATAAAATCACCTTTTAGTATAGAAGTTTCACAGCATTTTGAAAGAAGAAAGGATCTTTGCGATTCCTCGGAATCACAAGGCAGGTGTTTAACGAATGGCACAACTTCAACAGTACCGTATCAATCAGTTGGCAAAGGAGCTCGGCATAAAGGGTAAGGATATCACCGATATTCTCGCCGCCGGCGGAATCGAGGGCAAGTCCTCGTCTGCTGCTCTTGATCCGGATGAATTCGGTCTGGTCATGGACGTCCTCAGTAAGAAAAATCAGATCAGCAACCTTGACCCCTACTTGGACGGCGATGTTGTCATTGTTACGAAAGGGCAGAAGGCTGCTGCCGAAAAGGCAAAGGCAGATGCTGCTGCAAAGGCGGAGGCAGAGGCTGCTGCCGCAAAGGCAAAAGCAGAGGCAGAGGCCGCTGCAGCCAAGGCAAAAGCAGAGGCAGAAGCTGCCGCTGCGGCTAAGGCGAAGGCAGAAGCGGAGGCAAAGGCAGCTGCCGAGGCACAGGCGAAGGCAGAGGCAGAAGCAAAAGCCAAGGCGGAGGCGCAGGCAAAGGCGCGTGCAAAGGCAATGAGCGCGGCACAGGCGATCGAGGAGAGAGCCCGTGCGGCGGCACAGTCCCGCGCGCAGGCGCAGCAGCAGTCGCGCTC
>JAFTOT010000063.1 GCA_017463665.1 Clostridia bacterium
TCCTCCACATGCTCCATGCCCGCGGCGAGGATCACTTTGACATGGTCATCCGCCAGCGAATAGTACATCTGCTTTCCGTCGCGGCGGCAGCGCACAAGATGGCTCTGCTTGAGCACGCGCAGCTGATGCGAGATCGCCGTCTGGCTCATCTCCAGCGCGGTCGCAATATCGCCCACGCAGCTCTCGTTGTCGAACAAACAGTGCAATATGCGGATCCGCGTGGAATCCGCAAAAACCTTGAACAGATCGGCAAGGTCGTAGATCAATTCTTCATCGTACATGTCTTCACTTCTTTCATTTGAACGATTGTTCATGTGTTTATTATATCACGTGAACAAGCTTTGTCAATAGCATATACAGAAAAAGCGGAAAACTTTTTTTCATCCCCCTCTTTTTTCAAATAGAACTTGCAAAGTTTTCGTTCCTCTGTTATAATCACACTATCAGTTCATTTACTTTTTGGAGAAAGGCACGCACAATATGGAAAATCCCGATAGAATCCCCGAGCTGTTCGGCTCACTGGTCTTCAACGATAAGGTCATGAAGGCAAAGCTGCCCAAGGACATCTACAAATCGCTGAAAAAAACCATCGACGAAGACGCCCCCCTCGAGATCGACGTGGCAAACGTCGTGGCAAACGCCATGAAGGAATGGGCACTGGAACACGGCGCAACGCACTATACCCACTGGTTCCAGCCGCTGACCGGCATCACCGCCGAGAAACACGACAGCTTCATTGAGCCGTCGAGCGACGGCGTGGTCATGGAACTGAGCGGCAAGAGCCTCATCCGCGGCGAGTCGGACGCATCCTCGTTCCCCTCGGGCGGACTGCGTGCAACCTTTGAGGCGCGCGGCTATACCGCGTGGGACCCGACCTCCTATGCCTTTATCAAAGAGAAGACCCTCTGCATCCCGACCGCGTTCTGTTCCTACGGCGGTCAGGCTCTGGATAAAAAAGCGCCCCTGCTCCGCTCGATGGAAGCCATCAACACGCAGGCGCTCCGCGTACTGCGCCTGTTCGGTAAGACCGATGTGAAGAGCGTGCGCACCACCGTCGGCGCCGAGCAGGAATACTTCCTTGTAACCAAGGAAATGTACGATGCGCGCGAAGATCTGCGCCTGTGCGGCCGCACACTCTT
This sequence comes from Clostridia bacterium, assembly GCA_017463665.1. Classification (GTDB taxonomy): domain Bacteria; phylum Bacillota; class Clostridia; order Oscillospirales; family CAG-272; genus UMGS902. Next base: position 1,140 of record JAFTOT010000063.1, read on the forward strand.
CGGTGCAAAACCGCCGCGCAGCCAGGAGATGGAGGCGCACTACTTCGGCGCGATCAAGCCGCGAGTCAAGGCGTACATGGAAGACCTCAACGAGGAGCTCTGGAAGTTCGGCGTACTCGCAAAGACGCAGCATAACGAGACCGCGCCCGCACAGCACGAGCTCGCCCCTATCTTCGCCACCACCAATATCGCAAACGACCACAACCAGCTCATCATGGAGATCATGAAAAAGGTTGCGACAAGACACGGTCTTGTCTGCCTGCTGCACGAAAAGCCGTTCGCAGGTGTCAACGGCAGCGGCAAGCACAATAACTTCTCCATTTCGACCAATACCGGCAAAAACCTGCTCTCCCCCGGCGCTTCGCCCGCCGACAACGCGCAGTTTTTGCTCTTCCTCTCGGCGGTCATCAAAGCCGTCGATGAATACGGCGACCTGCTCCGCATCTCGGTTGCGACCGCGGGCAACGATCACCGTCTCGGCTCGTCCGAGGCGCCTCCCGCCATCGTTTCGATCTTCCTCGGCTCGGAGCTTACCGAGATCCTCGACTGCATCGAGGCAGATACGCCCTATGAGGGCAAGGGCGGTCAGATCATGAAGATCGGCGCGAGCGTGCTCCCCGAGATCCCGATGGATAACACCGACCGCAACCGCACCTCGCCGTTCGCCTTTACGGGCAACAAGTTCGAGTTCCGCATGCTCGGCGCATCGCTCAACATCGCCGACCCCAACATCGTGCTCAATACCATCGTCGCCGAATCGCTACGACAGATCGCCGACATCCTCGAAGCCGCACCCGACTTTGACACCGAGGTGCACAACATCGTCAAGCGCATCTACGCAAATCACAAAAAAGTCATCTTCAACGGTGACGGCTACTCCGCAGATTGGCAGATTGAAGCGGAAAAGCGCGGACTGCCGAATCTGAAGACCGTGCCGGACGCGGTTCCGCATTTTGCCGATGCCAAGAATCTCAAGGTCTTCACCGATCACAAGATCCTCTCCGAGGTCGAGATCCGCTCCCGCGTAGAGATCTCTCTGGAGAACTACGCCAAGACCATCGGCATCGAAGCGCTCACCATGAGCGACATGGTCAAAAAGCAGATTCTCCCCGCCGTACAGGGCTACATCGCAGAGCTTAGCACCAACGCGCTCAATAAAAAGGCGCTCGGCATCAAGGCGCTCGGCTACGAGACCGCTATGCTCGACGAGCTCTCCGCATATTCGGACAGCCTGTACCAAGCGACCGTCGCGCTGGATAAAGCCATCGCAACCGTACCAAGCGGCACCGAGTCCTCCGCCTGCTACTACTGCGACGTGGTTCTCCCCATGATGGACACCGTCCGCGAAGCCGCCGATAAGCTCGAAGCCATCACCGCCGGCGAGTATTGGCCCTTCCCCACCTACAGCGATCTGCTGTTCGGCGTCAGATAAAAGAATATGCAAAAGCAGCAGGTTGCAAAAACCTGCTGCTTTTTACATTTACACCTCGCTCGCGTGTCGGGATGTCGGACGAAGAACTTGGCTAACTGCTCCCCGCAAGATCCTTCGCTTCGCTCAGAATGACGCGCGGGGCCTGCAAAGCAACCGCGGCGAACAACCATTGTAGGGGAGGCGTTTCGCCTCCGAAAAGCTCAGTGCGATGTTGTAACGACGGGAGGGGGAACCCTTCCCCTACGGCGGCTGCGTTTCAATAAACGCACATAACCCCTCATTCCCCACGCAGCAAAAAGTGCAGGCGCTGCCTGCGGCTCATTCTTTATCAAGGCACTCTTCTTTGATACGCACAAAAATGAGACGTACCGTTTGTAAACCCGCGTCCCGTACGGTTAAACCAAACAAGTGGCTGACTGCCATCAGTCCGTCCCAAAGACTCGCGCCTTCCTCGTACACTACTTCCGTATGCAAGAAGAAATCGGCATGTAAGCGGTCGGTGCGTTCAAAAAGATCCAAACCAATATTGCTTTTCTCGGAAAATTCTATCGCCAGCTCGATGAATCCTTCGTCTGTTAATATAACATCACGATTGCGATACATCGTTAACGCAGGATACTTTATCCCCGTATCTATCCTTTCGCCTGAATAGCGTTTGGAATATATGCATTTTTCTATCATATCTACCTCATTTTTATTTGTTTTTATCAATTATAGGTCAATTTCACCCTATTGTCAATAGGTCAATTTGCCATAATATAATTGAGGTGTTGATATGAACAGATTGAAAGCGCTTAGGTTGGAACGTGGCTACACACAAATAAAAATGCAATTGCTGACAGGTATAGATCAAAGTGATTATTCAAAAATCGAATGTGGAACGCGCTACTATACGCATGAGCAATGCAAACGGATTGCTCTCGCCCTTGGAACAAGCATGGACTATCTGTCCGGACTAACCGATCAAAAAGAACCCTACCCGCGTGCTAAACAAAACGAATAAACGCAAAAATACCGGCTGCCCCTTGGAAGGAAGCCGGACTTGGCAATGCTCGCCCCGCCCGCGTCATCCTGAGCGCAGTCGAAGTTTGGCATTTGCGATGCAAATGCCAAACCAACGCGCTTGCGCGTTGGGATCTCGGGCGAAGAACTCGGCTGACTGCTCCCGCGAGATTTGTTCGACTCCGCTGCGCTTCGCTCAGAATGACGCGCGGGGACTGCAAAGCAACAGCGGCGAACAACCATTGTAGGGGAGGCGTTTCGCCTCCCGAAAGGCTCAGTGCGATGTTGTAACGACAGGAGGGGGAACCCCTCCCCTACGGCGGCTGCGTTTCAATAAACTCACATAACCATTCATTATCCCTACGCATACAAAAAAGTGCAGGCGCTGCCTGCACTTTTTCATATGTACCTTACTTTTCTTCTTTGTCGAAGTGTACGTCGAGCTGATTGAAGGGGATCTCGATGCCCATAGCGTCGAATGCCTTCTTCATATTTTCGCCGAGGTAGAAGTAAACATTCCAATAATCACTGCTTTGTACCCATGCGCGTACAACGAACACGAGCGCGCTTGCATCCTGACGGAGCAGAGCGACAAAAGGCGCAGGATCCTTCAGTACCTTATCGTTGGATTCTACAACCGTACGCATGACCTTGTTGACCTTGTCAATGTCGCTGGTGTATGCAACCGAGAATTCCATATCCACACGGCGGGTAGTCTGCGTGCTGTAGTTGACGACCGTCGCATTGGAAAGCAGACCGTTCGGAACGGTGATGGTCTTGTTGTCGGCGGTGTTCAGCGTGGTGTAAAAAATGCCGATCTCGCGAACCGTACCGCTGTCGGTGTGGTTGTCAATATAGTCGCCGACCTTAAAAGGACGGAAAATGAGGATCATCAGACCGCCCGTGAGATTGGAAAGGCTGCCCTGCAATGCAAGACCGACCGTAACACCGACGGATGCCAATACCGCGGAGAAAGCGGTAACATCGATACCGACGATGGTAGCTGCGATGATCACGACCAGAGCTTTCAGTGCAATGCTGATAAACGAAGCGAGGAAGCCTGCTACGCTGTTATCCAGCTTGTGAAAGCCTTTGCCTTTTCTCAAACGTCCGACGATCCAGCTCGAAAGCTTAAAACCGATCGCAACGAACGCGATCGCGCAGATCGCCATAAAAATGAAGTTGATCACGCTGCCGGTAATAAAGACTTTGACCGTGTCGAGAATTCCCTGTAAAAATTCCATACGAACCTCCAAAATTCTTTTATTTCTATAAAAGTATAGCGCATAGCAATAAAAAAGTCAATCCCGCAAAAAACTTTTTCAAAATTCTCTTGACAGTTTTTGTTCAATGTGTTATGATAATAAGGCATTGTTGAATGCGGGTGTAGTTCAATGGTAGAATTCCAGCCTTCCAAGCTGGCCGTGCGGGTTCGATTCCCGTCACCCGCTCCAAGTACAGGGGTATAGCTCAGTTGGTAGAGTACTGGTCTCCAAAACCATGGGTCGTGGGTTCGAGTCCTTCTGCCCCTGCCAAAACAAAAAGTCGCCAAGGGCGGCTTTTTTGTTTTGGTTGCGGTACGTTGGCAACTCGGCGCGCGTTGTACTCCGAAGGAGGACATCAGGTCTCGCCGTGCGAGACCTTGGGGGTATCGAGTCCTTCTGCCCCTGCCATGAAAAAAGCCATTCGCGTAAGCGGATGGCTTTTTTCAGTGAAATTTGCCCTTTGGGCAAGTGAAATAGCTTCGCTGTGAAATATTTGCTCCACAAATGTGAAATATTCGCTGACGCGAATGCGGGCAAATTTCATTTCACATTGCGACCAACGGGAGCAATATTTCACAATGTGCGACAGCACAGTATTTCACATTCGGCAACGCCGAATATTTCACTTAAAAAGCTAACGATTTTATGCTATAATAAACTCAAGAAAAGCAGAACAGCAACCAATGAGCGTAGAAGAATCATGCATTCGAGTCCTTCCTGCGGAACAGGTCACAAAACAAAAAAATCCCTCGACTTCCGTTCGAGGAACCACCCACATATAAAAAATAACCCTTGACTGCAAGCTTTCTTTACAACTTACAATCAAGGGTTACTTCTGACTCTTGATATCTAACATCTTTCTTAATCCTCTCTTTCTGCTATCTGCCTTGCCGCATCCCATACCATCTTTTCTGCCTTAACCCAACTTATTTCCCATACGAAAGAACAACTTTCCTTTGCTGTGCAGTAAGTTTTTCGGGTACGCGAAAGGCGAATTTTGCTTTCGGCTTTTTCGAGAAGGTCTTTTATTGCCGAGCGAAAGCAGATCATCCATTACCGTTGTATTCCTACCAATAACCGAAACATCTATGTGAAGCGTAACACCGCCGTGTTGGTTACTCGGCAACCGATTCAAATATTCGTTTATGCAGCCTACCTTCTATGGAAAAGCCTTGTGCTTACTTGTACATTGGAGTGTACCTTCCTTTCTGTGTCTATAGTATAACATAATTCCATAGCGTTTGCAATCGGTATTTTGTTCAAAGTTTACAATTATTTTTTGTTCATTAGGCAGAAATTTATTTTCAATGCACAATTTTTTTTACAAAAGCAAGCGGTTTATGCTATAATAAAAAGGTGGCTGTTGCAAAATCAATGCAACAGCCACTCTTTTATTTATCCCACAAAACAGGCTTTTTTTCTCGCAGCGTGGCGGGCATATCCAGCAGGCGCTGATTTTCCGAGCCGCGGAAGCGCAGGGAGATGTTCTTTTTCGCAAGCACGAATCTGCCATCCACCAGTACATCCAGCATCGACAGCAGTTTGTCCGTCACTTCGCAGCGCGGATGGGAGCCGTCCTGCCAAAGCTGCTCGATCGTGAACCCCGAGAACGCCCAGATCGTCTTCTCGGGATAGGTTTTGCGCACCCGCTCGACAAACGGGAGCAGCCCGCGCTGATTCTCGGGTTCAAACGGCTCGCCGCCGAGCAGCGTAAGACCGCTGATATACGAAGGCGCGAGCATTGCTATGATCTCGTCCTCGGTCTCCGCCGTAAAGGGCTTTCCGTAGCAGAAATCCCACGTCTCGGGCTGAAAGCACCCCTCACAGTGATTGGTGCACCCCGAAACAAAGAGCGTGACGCGCACGCCCTCGCCGTTGGCAATGTCGCAATTTTTGATCTGACCGTAATGCATTACAGGTGGAGCACCCTTTCCTTGATCTCCTGCGTGCGTCCCTGATTCCAGTACTGCGTACCGATGTAACCGCAGGTACGGCGGGCAACGTTCATGGTGTCCTGATTGGTATTGCCGCAGTTCGGGCAGCGCCAGATCAGCTTGCCGTCCTCGGTGACGATCTCGATCTCGCCGTCAAAGCCGCATTCCTGGCAGTAATCGGACTTGGTGTTCAGCTCCGCATAAATAATATTATCGTAGATAAAACGCATGACCGCGAGAACCGCCTCGAGGTTGCTTTGCATATTGGGCACTTCAATATAACTGATCGCGCCGCCGGGGGACAGATGCTGGAACTGCGCCTCAAAACGCAGCTTCTCAAACGCGTCGATCTCCTCGGTCACATGCACGTGATAGCTGTTGGTGATGTATCCCTTGTCGGTCACGCCCTCTATCACGCCGAAACGGCGCTGCAGGCACTTTGCAAACTTGTAGGTCGTGGATTCCAGCGGCGTGCCGTACAGGCTGAAGTCGATGTTGTGCTCTGCCTTCCACTTGCGGCAGGAGTCGTTCATCTTGTTCATCACATCGAGTGCAAACGGCGTTGCCTCGGGATCGGTGTGGCTCTTGCCGGTCATGTACTTGACGCACTCATAGAGACCTGCGTAGCCGAGCGAAATCGTCGAGTAGCCGCCGAACAGCAGCTTGTCGATGGTCTCGCCCTTTTTCAGACGCGCCAGTGCGCCGTACTGCCACAGAATGGGCGCGGCATCCGAAACGGTGCCCCTCAGACGCTCATGGCGGCACATCAGTGCGCGATGGCAGAGCTCCAGGCGCTCGTCAAAGATCTTCCGGAACTTCTCCTTGTCGCCGCCCGACGAGAGCGCAACATCCACAAGGTTGATGGTAACAACGCCCTGGTTGAAGCGTCCGTAATACTTCGGCTTGCCGTTTTCATCCACATACGGGGTAAGGAAGCTGCGGCAGCCCATGCAGGTGTAGCAGTGTCCCTCGCCGTTTTTGTCCACTTTCAGCTCCAGCATCTTCTTTTCGGAGATGTAGTCGGGCACCATGCGCTTGGCAGTGCACTTTGCCGCGAGCTTGGTGAGGTAATAGTATTTGGAGTCCTCGTGGATGTTGTCCTCCTCGAGAACATAGATCAGCTTCGGGAACGCGGGCGTTACCCAGATGCCCTTTTCATTCTTGACGCCCTGGCAGCGCTGCAGCAGCACTTCCTCAATGATGAGCGCAAGGTCTGCCTTTTCCTGCTCGTTCTTTGCCTCGCCGAGGTACATAAACACGGTGACAAAGGGCGCCTGACCGTTGGTGGTGAGGAGCGTTACGACCTGATACTGGATGGTCTGCACACCGCGGCTGATCTCCTCGCGCAGTCTCTTTTCGGTCATTTCCACGAGCTTTTCCTCGCTGACGACCGCACCGATATCCGCCATTTCGTCTTCGATCGCGCGGCGGATCTTCTCGCGCGAGACCTGCACAAAGGGCGCAAGGTGCGTCAGCGAGATCGACTGACCGCCGTACTGGTTGGAGGCGACCTGCGCGATGATCTGCGTTGCGATGTTGCACGCGGTGGAAAAGCTGTGCGGACGCTCGATCAGCGTGCCTGTGATGACTGTGCCGTTTTGCAGCATGTCCTCAAGGTTGACAAGGTCGCAGTTGTGCATATGCTGCGCAAAGTAGTCGGAGTCGTGGAAGTGGATAATGCCCTCATTGTGCGCGTCCACGATCTCTTTCGGCAACAGAATACGGTTGGTAATATCGCGCGAGACCTCGCCCGCCATGTAGTCACGCTGCGTAGAGTTGACCACGGGGTTCTTGTTGGAGTTCTCCTGCTTGACTTCCTCGTTGTTGCACTCAATGAGAGAGAGGATCTTGTCATCGGTGGTGTTGCTCTTGCGGACGAGCGAGCGGGTATAGCGGTAGGTGATGTAATTTTTCGCCACCTCAAATGCGCCGTGTGCCATGATCTTTTTCTCGACCAAATCCTGGATCTCCTCGACCGTGGGAGCGCGACCGAGCGACTCACAGGCGATAACGACCGCCTCGGTGATGCGCTTGATCTGCAGATCGGTCATGCGATCCGACTCGGCAACCGACAGGTTTGCCTTGGTGATCGCAATTTGAATTTTATTCATGTCAAAATTCTCTTCGGCGCCGTTTCTCTTGATTATTTTCATATTTTCTCTTCTCTTTCATGCATCCCTGTGTATATATATCGTATAATTATACACAATATCTTGTGTTTCTTTTTTCGAGCAGATACATTATATCGTACAAACATCGCCATGTCAACCGAAATCTGCAATTTATTTAAAAATCAGCATTTTGTATAAGAATGATTCTTATTATTGAAAATGCTGTACAAAATAGATCCGACCAGCATTAGCATTACGATAAAAGAAAGCACCGAGCTCTCCGCATCATTTTTGCTTGATGCTTTTGATTTTGAGCAAAAAGGAAAAGATTGTTTAGGGGAGCAAAGTTATGCGCACAAACCTGTAGGGACAGGCGTCCCCGACTGTCCGTTTTCGCCTTTGTTCATGCGGACAGTCGAGGACGCCTGTCCCTACAAATTGGATTGGCATTATTACACATATAACCAATCATTTATTTTTCTTAAAATGTAAATCCCTCTTGCATTTTTTCTGCTTTTGTAGTATACTTCCTAAAAACCAAGGAGCACACCCATGATCTACCTCACCCTACCTACAGAAGCATACCTCTCGCAGATCGCCGAGTACCGCGCGGAGTTTTTAGCCGCAGGCGACTCGATGGACGGTACGGGACCGCTGCGCCGCTGCGAAGATCCCGCCGAGTGGCTGCGCGAGACCGAAAACTTCACGCAAAAGGAGACCGTCCCCGCAGGGCTCGTGCAGGCAACACAGTTTCTCGCCATCCGAAAAGAAGATGACCGCCTGGTCGGCATGATCCAGGTGCGCCACTATTTCAACGACTACCTTGAAAAATACGCGGGACACATCGGCTATTCGGTTCGCCCGAGCGAGCGCAGAAAAGGCTATGCGTCCAAAATGCTCGCCGATGTCCTGCCGTTCTGCCGCGAGATCGGACTTGACAAGGTGATGGTCACCTGCAACGACACGAACGAAGGCAGCCGCAAAACCATCCGCAAAAACGGCGGCGTATATGAAAATACCGTGTTTGAACCCGACGAAAATGAAAATATCGAACGCTATTGGATAACACTATAAGCAGCAAGCTGAACCTTGCTGCTTTTTTAAATGATTTGCGCCGGGGCGCATGATTTGGCGGCAATGCCGCCATGATTTGGAGCTATCGCTCCATGATTTGATTTGCGATCCTAATGCCCCGCAGGGCAAATCATGCCGCAGGCAAATCATGAGCACGCAGTGCTCAAATCATGCGATCTGCAGGATCGCAAATCATTGTTTAGCGGCGAAGCCGCTAAACTTATTACCAAAGGAGAAACATCTCATGTGTACAGCCATTACCTACCGCACGCGCGATCACTACTTCGGGCGCACGCTCGACCTCGAATTTTCCTATAACGAGACCGTCACCGTCACGCCGCGTAACTACCCGTTTGCATTCCGTACACTGCCAACCCTTGCGGCGCACTATGCCATCATCGGCATGGCGACCGTCGCGGACGGCTACCCGCTCTACTATGAGGCAACCAACGAGCACGGTCTCTCCATGGCGGGGCTCAACTTCCCCGGCAACGCGCACTATTTCCCGCCCCGCGAGAGCAAGGACAACGTCACACCGTTCGAGTTCATCCCGTGGATCCTCGGACAGTGCCGCACCCTCGCCGAAGCGCGTACACGGCTCGACAGGATCAACCTCTGCGACATCGCTTTCTCCGCAGAATTTCCGCTCTCGCCCCTGCACTGGATCATAGCCGACCGCGACAGCGCGATCACGGTGGAATCGGTCGCCGAAGGACTCAGGATCTACGAAAACCCCGTCGGCGTACTGACCAACAACCCGCGCTTCGACTACCACATGACGCACCTCTGCGACTATTTGAACCTCACGCACCTGCCGCCCGAAAACCGCTTTGCAGACGGCATCGAACTTGTCGCCTACAGCCGCGGCATGGGGGCTATGGGACTGCCGGGCGATCTCTCCTCGGCATCCCGCTTTGTCCGCGCGGCATTCGTCAAGCTAAACGCGGTTTCGGACGAGAGCGAGGAAGAAAGCGTCTGCCAGTTCTTCCACATCCTCGGCGCGGTCGAGCAGCAGCGCGGCTGCGCACAGATGCCCGACGGACGGTATGAGATCACCGTCTACACCTCCTGCTGCAACACCGATCGCGGCATCTACTACTACACCACCTACGGAAACAGCCGCATCACCGCCGTGGATATGCACAAAGAAGATCTAACCGCCACCGCCCCCGTCAGCTACCCCCTCATCAAGACCGCACAAATATTGCAGCAAAACTAAGCTTGTAACGGCAGTGAAAATATCGACCGTTACAACATCGCACCGATGCTTTTCGGGAGGCGAAACGCCTCCCCTACAAAACGGACGGTCACCTCGCACGCAAAAAAGAAGCAGGTCTCCCTGCTTCTTTTTGCTATTCTGCTTACTCTGCTGCGCCCTCACCGAAATTCAGGATCGGGAAGGTGCCGCCCTCGCCGCCCATGTAGGTGGGGAGCTTGCCGTCCCATGCCTGTGCATAGTAGTAATTGATCAACGCATCGGTCAGCGATGCCGCGAGCTTTGCATTTGCCTCTGCTTCCTTCTCGGTCGCATACAGCTTTGCATCCGCCTCGACCTTCTTGACCTCGGCAGCCGCCTGCGCCTCGATGACCGCGCGCTCCGCCTCTGCCTCGGCGATGATGATCGCCTGCTCCTGCTCGATCTGCGTTTTCAGCTTAGTCTGCTCGGCAACCTGCTTTGCCTCGACCGCCCCGGTGAACACATCCGAGAAGTCGAGGTTCTCGATCGACGCGTCCAGCACCTCAATGTTGTACTGCGCCAGCTTCTCGATCAGGATTTCCTTGACCTCTGCAGAGAGCTTTTCGCGGTTGGCGATCAGATTCTCCGCATTGTACTGCGCGATCACGCTCTTGACAGCCTCCTGAATGCGGGGCGCGATGACCGTATTGAAATAATCCTTGCCGATCGTCTTGTAAATGGTCTGCGCATTCGCCTTCTGGATCTGATAGTTGATCGTGTAGGTCACGTCCACTTCCTGAATGTCGCTCGAGAAGCAGGACAGATCCACGGTCGCTCTCTGGTTACGGTTGTCCATGTTGACAACTTCCTGCCAGGGCATCTTGAAGTGCACACCCGCCTCAAAGGTGTAGTCCTCTACATGACCGAA
>JAFTOT010000006.1 GCA_017463665.1 Clostridia bacterium
ACATTACCATTTCTATTCTGTTTTGCTTGCTTTTTCTTTCCGTATACATCTCGCCTTGCTCCTATTCGCTTTCTTCTCCTCTATTATACCATATTTTTATCTGTTAAAAAAGGTCCAGAACTCTTGTTCTGAACCTTTTTTGTCAGCAGTCTGAATAAGGGCGAATCCGAAGATTCGCCCTTATCTAAACTTACTCTGTGTTGTCTAACCAATGATGGATCTTTACTTTATGTAGCCAATGCATCCTCCACGACATCAGGGATCTGCGCCTCGTCGAGATCGTTTTGCTCGATCAGTTCTTTCAGGGCAAATGCCTTTTCCTTTTCGGTGAACACATCGCGCATCACACAGATCGTCTCACCGTTTTCCTTCCGAACGAAGCGGAAACCGTATACGGGTAATGCGTTTTTCTCCTCCCCTTCTCCTATTTCCTCAATTACTTCACAAATTACCATAATTTATCCTTTCTCATATGTTACAATATTTTCCATATGATGGTACAATTATACTATGTTCGTGCCGTATTGTCAATAGATTTTACACTTTTTTCCTGTATTTTTTTGACAGCACTAAAAAAGACCGCCGAAGCGGTCTTTTTGATTTTTTCTTTTACTGGCGGATGGTGATGCCGAGCTGACGCTCCATGTTGCCAAGAATCTTTTTGGCAGCCTTGTCCGCTTCCTCAACGGTGAGGGTGCGGTCTGCACTGCGGAGAATGATGCGGAAGGTAACGCTCTTCTTGCCCTCGCCGACCTGCACGCCGCGATAGATGTCTACGAGTTTGACATCTTCGAGCAGCTTTACGCCGCTGTGGTACATTACCTTTTCGATCGCACCGACCTCGAGCGCCTCATCGCATACGAACGAGAAGTCACGGGAGGATGCGGGGAACTTCGGCAGATGCTTGTACTCGGGCTCTGCGCCGCGGTTGGCAAACAGCGTGGGAATGTCGATCTCTGCGACAAATACCGGCATATCCATATCATAGTTGGCGGCAGCTGCGGGATGAATTTGTCCCATGGTACCGAGCCTCGTGCCGTCGGCAAGCAGAATGTTCGCACATCTGCCGGGATGGTAAGAGGGATTCTCGCTGTCACGCACATACTCCACCTTGACACGGGCATACTTTGCAACCGTCTCGCACATCTGCTTCAAGGTGAAGAAATCGCCTCTGCCGTAGAAGCCGAGGGTGAGCACCTTGCGCTCATCGGGCAGCTTGCCGCCCTCGGTATCGGTGGGCGTGTATGTGGTTGCGATCTCATAGAGACCGACCTTTTCATTAGAGAAGTTAGCGTTGCGCGCCAGCACTTCCATGATCGAAGGCAGTGCGGTCGTACGCATAACGCTGGTATCCTCGCCGAGCGGGTTTTTGATCACGATGGAATTGCGCTTTGCGCTGTCTGCGGGCAGGCAGATCTTATCATAATACTTGGGAGAAATGAACGAGAAGGTGCAGATCTCATCGAGGCCGATGCCGAGGAGCAGTTTGTGCAAACCGACCTCAAAATTCTGCGATACACTTCTCTGTCCCTGCGTCATATTGCCCGAAATGCCGGTGGACTCGATCTCGTTGTAACCGTAGATACGAACAACCTCTTCGGCAAGGTCCTGCATGCCCTCTACATCCTCACGGAAGGAAGGAACGGTGACCATGTCGCCATCCAGCGTAAAGTCAAGCTTTTTCAGCGTGTCGCGCATGAACTGCTCGGATGCGTTGATGCCGAGGAACTTGTTGATACGCTCGGGTTCAAGCTTGATGACGGTTGCATCCTTCTTACCGGGATAAACATCCACGATGCCGCTGACGACTTCGCCTGCACCAAGCAGGTTGACGAGCTCGCATGCACGCTCGAGAGCCGCAAAGGTGTTCTCGCGGTCAAGTCCCTTTTCAAAGCGTCCCGACGATTCGGTACGCATACCGAGCTTGCGGGAGGTGATACGGATAGATGCGCCGTAGAAGTTTGCAGACTCGAACACTACGGTCTTGGTGTTTTCGGTGATCTCGGAGTTTGCGCCGCCCATGACACCTGCAAGTGCAACTGCCTTCTTATCGTCGGCGATGACGAGCATACCCGTATCAAGCACGTGATCCTTGTCATCCAGCGACTTGAAGTTCTCGCCCTCTGCTGCGGTGCGCACGGTGATGGCGCTGCCGTCGATGCAGGCATAGTCAAACGCGTGCATCGGCTGACCGTACTCCAGCATAACATAGTTGGTGATATCTACGATGTTGTTGATCGGGCGCACACCTGCCGCGCGCAGACGCATACGCATCCAGAGCGGCGAAGGCTCGATCTTGACATTCTTGACAACGCGCGCGGTATAACGGGGGCAAAGCTCGGGCGCGTCGATCTTCACTTTGAGGTAATCGGCGATGTCGCCGCCGACCTCGGTGACCTTCGGCGTGGGAATGTTCAGTGCACGGTCAAAAGAAGCCGCAGTTTCGCGAGCCAGACCGATCACAGAGAGACAGTCGGGACGGTTCGGCGTGATCTCAAACTCGACCACGCTGTCGGAGAGCATCAGTACCTCGCGGATGTCGGTGCCGATCTTTTCCTCCAAGGAAGCGTCCATGATAAAGATGCCGTCCTCGATCGCGGTAGGCATATCATGGGTGGTCAGCCCCAGCTCGCCGATGGAGCACAGCATGCCGTTGGACTCTACGCCACGGAGCTTGCCGGGCTTGATGGTGACGCCGCCGGGCAGCTTGGAATATGCCTTTGCCACGGGGATCACAGCACCCTCAAAAATATTCTGCGCACCCGTAACGATCTGCACGGGAGCATCCTCGCCGACATCTACGGAGCAGATCTGCAGATGGTCGGAATTTTCATGCTTGGCAATGGCGAGGATCCTACCGACAACGACATTTTCAATGTCCTCGGCGAGAACCTCAAATCCCTCGACCTTGGAACCGGTATCGGTCATGCGGTCGCAGTATGCTTTGTTTTCAATATCGCTGACATCTACAAAGTCTGCCAGCCAGTTTCTCGAAAGATTCATTTACCGCACCTCCTTAACCAAGCTGCTTCAAGAAACGAACATCGTTTTCATACAGCAGACGCATATCATCAATGTTGTATTTGCGCATGACGATACGCTCGATACCCAGACCGAAAGCAAAACCGCTGTACACCTCGGGATCGATGCCGCAGCCGCGCAGGACATTGGGGTGTACCATGCCCGCGCCGAGGATCTCGATCCAGCCTTCACCCTTGCACAGGCTGCAGCCCTTGCCGCCGCAGACAAAGCAGGAAACGTCAACCTCAGCCGACGGCTCGGTGAACGGAAAATGATGCGGACGGAAACGGATCTTGGTATCATCACCAAACATCTTCTTCGCGAAGAGCTCCAGCGTACCTTTGAGGTCGCCCATGGTGATGCCCTTGTCTACAACGAGACCTTCGAGCTGATGGAACAGCGGCGAGTGCGTTGCATCCACTGCGTCCGAACGGTATACTCGGCCGGGGGAGATAATACGAAGCGGAGGCTTCTTCTGCTCCATGGCACGGATCTGCATCGGCGAGGTCTGCGAGCGCAGCAGAATGTTATCGGTGATATAGAAGGTATCCTGTGTATCTCTTGCAGGGTGGTTTTCGGGAATGTTGAGCGCCTGGAAGTTGTAGTAGTCGTACTCTACCTCAGGACCTTCTACGATCTCAAAGCCGAGACCGATGAAGATGTCTTCCAGCTCTGTCTGTACCTGCGAGAGCGGATGGCGGGAGCCGACGGTAATGGGTTCGACAGGCATCGTAACGTCCACGGTCTCGTCGAGGAGCTTTTTCGCCATGGCAGCGCTTGCCGCAGATGCCTTTTTCTCCTCAATGAGGTTCTCGATGTACGCGCGCACCTCGTTTGCCATCTGACCGACGACCGGTCTTTCCTCAGCGGAGAGCTGCCCCATGCCGCGAAGCACCTGCGTCAGCTCACCCTTTTTGCCGAGATACTGCACGCGGATAGCTTCGAGGTCTGCATTCTCCTCGCCAAGCTTTGCGGCAGCTTCGGCTTTGATCTTTTCGAGCATTTCTTTCAAAGTGAAACGCCTCCTTTTATTATATAATTTTATTATTTAAATAAAAAAACGTCTCGGAGTTTCCTCCGGGACGGACATTTTTTTAACATCCGCGGTACCACCCGCATTCCGACATAAAGCCGACACTTTACCGTTCTGTAACGGGAACACCCGTGCACGGCTACTGACTTTCCTGTTCCCCGCGCAAGCTCCGAAGCGAAACGCCGACTCCCTCACGCAAAACTGCTTGCAGCCTATGGCAGCTCTCTCTGTGTACGCAAAAACGGGATACGGCAAACTTCATCCATGCCTTTACAGAGAATTATAACACAGGCAAAAGAAAAATGCAAGAGGTTTTTATTATGGAAAGAAAAAATGAAAGTTTAGCGTACTAACTTCTCCGCCCAAGATCCCTCGTTCCGCTACGCTAAATGTTGTACAACGACCTGCCGCAGGCACGGTCGGAAGGCGACGGAACGGGAAGATATTATTCGCGGTCGGTCAGAGTCGCCTTGATGACCAAGGGCGGGTTTAAGCAGAATGCTCATAGGGACTTCCATTATAGCTATGTGGAATCCCCCGCTTGTCATCCTGAGCGAAGGACGAAGTCTGTAGTCGAACTTAGAGGCGTAGCCTCAATAGCGCCATAGCGTCCGTAGGACGCTTTGGATCTCGCGGGGAGATGTCAGTCCCCTAACCATTCATTTTTTACTAAGTATTGAAAACCTCTTGCGCGCGTATTTATTCCGTGCTACAATTGTAATATACAAACGCACAATGAAACAAGAATACATACAGACTTACGAAAGGAGCTTTTTTATGACCGATCACAAAAAGCTTGCCATCATCGGTGCGACACTTGCCGTTCTGACGCTTGCCGGATGCCACAAATGCCCGGAAGTGGTCATCACTACCGAACACCGGCAGCACGAGAAGATCCCCGAAACTATCGGTGTACCCGAAAGCACAGATATACCTGTATCCACAACTGCAATCACGATCCCTGCAACAACATCCGCAGTCACAACAGTTGATTTTCCCGAAGAACTCGTTCCGGAAGTGGTGGCAGCAGAAACATATACAAAAGGTGCCATCGGATTTGAAAGAGTTTACTTCCACTCGGTCTCATATCCGAAGATTTTATCGGATGCTCCCGGCGCTGCAAAATTGAATCAAAA
Source organism: Clostridia bacterium (assembly GCA_017463665.1). Taxonomy (GTDB): domain Bacteria; phylum Bacillota; class Clostridia; order Oscillospirales; family CAG-272; genus UMGS902. Next base: position 5,191 of record JAFTOT010000006.1, read on the forward strand.
ATTCGCGGATGAATATACAAGCATAATTGATACTTTAAAAAACAATGCAGAGGGAACGGCACTATATAATGTTTCTTTCTCTTCTTCTGCTTGTAACGGAATCGTTTTCATCCGTTTTGAGATATGCGACGGCGTGATATGCGACACGGGACCAATGTCCGGTGTTTGGGTTGAAGAAACGATTACACAAGAGATCTTTTATTATGATGTAAAAAATGATCGGGAAATGACACTTGACGAATATATTGCATACTTCGGGATCGACCTTGATAAAGCCAAAAAAGGAGCACTGTGCTCCTATGAAGCCGAAATATCGGAATCTGTAAAGGGAAACGCCTTTGCCTGTGAAAACATCGGCGCAGACGCGATCAGCGATCCTGATAACGATAGGTTTTATTATCTTGCATACAAAGACTTCAAAGAAGGAACTGCACTTTGCGGCATTGAAATGCAGGATGCGGAGATGATCCTTTATTATGACGGTGTCGCATGGCATGCAGAGGTTTTTGATTGCACACTGCTACGGGATACATATGCACCGAGAAACCCCAATTATGCGTGCACGGTTTCTGTTCCACGGGACGCGACAGACAGCGATACGGTAGACATCACTTTTAAAGACGGAAAGGTAGGCAGCATTGCTCTGCCGGTCATGTACAATATTACTTCTGTAAAAATCACTGCCCGGAAACTGGAACTCCGGGTAAAAAGTTTGACTTCAACGTCCCACCTCACGCTTTTTCCCGAAGCTGGTAAAACCTTGAACACATTTCGGATCACCCCGTACTACGACGGATATACCCCGCATATCACGAACTTCGCAGGGCAAAGCGGCGGCACCTATTACAACGGCTGCCATATTTACGAATATGTACCGATCGACACACTGGAAACATTAAAAATCACCATCGAGAAAAAGGATTGATTTTCACCAAAACAGGCTCGGCGATGCCGAGCCTGTTTTGGTATGTGTGCAATTAACCCACTCTGAATGTAAGCGTGCGTGTCCAGGTTGCGCCGAGTTCTGCCTTTTCGATGCCGAGCTTGTGCTCCCAGATGTGGTCTGTATCGGTGAGGTCGCTGGTACCGCACCAGGGCTCGATGCTGAGAATCTGCATCTTGTCCGGCACGCCCCACAGGCACATGAACGGGAAATCCTTGATGCCCATCTCGACGAATCTGCCCGACTTCTTCGACAGAAGCGTGATGGTATCCGCTTTGACATTGGAGAAGAGCTTGGGATCGTCATTGAAGAACTTTTCACCGACGAACATATCGGTGCCGTTTTCCAGCTCAAAAGGTGTATTTTTACCGGTGAGCAGACGGGTACCCGCCTCTGTCTCGTTGCGCAGGAGCTGCTGCGGAGGATCAAAACGGAGAACATAGTCATCGCCGCTCTCGCCGAGCTCGATCGGGCAGTAGAAGCCGGGATGTGCGCCGAGGCAGAAATAGATGTCCTTGTCATCCTTGTTGACGACCTCAAAGCGCTGCTCCAGCACATCGCCCTTCAGCTCGAAGATGACGCGGAACAGAAATTCGTAAGGCAGGAAGAACTTGGTGTCCTCATTTGCCGCAAGCTCCAGCACTACCTTTTCTTTGCTTGCCTCTGCAGCGGTAAACTCCATGTCCTTGGCAAAGCCGTGCATGGTTGCGGGATAGACCTTGCCGCCGATGATCGTGCGGTCGTGTGCAATGCGGCCGGGGTTCGGGAACAGAAGGATGGAGTGCGTGTTCCAGATCTCTGCGCCGGGCTGCCACATGTACTCTTTCTCGGTCACCTTGGAGTAGATGCTCTGCAACTCTGCCGCCTTGCTGGCGACAACTACTTTCAGTTTGTCATTTTCAAGAATATACTTCACGATAATTACCTTCTTTATCTATAAAATTTAATCTGATACGGGAATTTCGATCCAGTCCTCGGGGGTTGCCGCCTTGCCGAATACGGGCATGTCGCCGTCCCAGGTAAAGGGCTGCGCACGTACACCGCGGTTGGTCCAGTTGCCGTTCGGGATGCGCATGGCGTGATACACAATAAAATCGGTCTTGCCGTCCACTGCTTTTACAAACGAGCAGTGACCGGTACCGTGCGTGCCCTCGTTTTCGGAGAAAACCGCTTCGCTGCCCTTGATCCAGTTTTTCGGATCCAGAATGTCGCCGCCGCGATAGGTGAGAATACCGAGGCAATAATGGCGGCACCAGCTGCCCGATGCAGAATAGACAATATGGATAGTCTTGTCTTTATAAAGGATCTGCGGACCTTCGTTGACCGTGGGCAGAACCTTGCCGGATGCGGTGAGACCGCTGCCGCGCTTTTCCCACTCGTATTCGGGTACGGAGAGCAGCACGCGCTCGCCCTCGATCTCGGTAGGCGATTTCATTTTTGCAATGTAGATATTTTGATTTTTATTCTCGTCGCCTTCCCAGCCGGACCATACAAAATACAGTTCGCCGTCCTTGTCGATAACGGTACCGTCGATCGCCCATTTATCGGTGGGATCGGTGATCTTACCAAGCATTTCGTATTCGCCGTCGGGGCGCCCGTTCTTGGATTTCAGCACATACATACGGTGATTCTCATTTTTGCCGTCATCCGCCGCGACATACAGATACCACTCGCCGCCGATGCAGTGAATCTCGGGTGCCCAATACTCCTTGGACCACATCGTTCCCGCGGGCGGGCAAAAGACGTTTGCACCCTCGCGGTTGAGGTGGTGAATATTGTCTGCATGGCTGACATACAGACCGCCGACCGTGGAATATACATAATAATATGTGTCCTCGAACCGGACAACAAAAGGGTCAGCTCCCCGCTCTAAAATCGGGTTTTGAAAATGCTCTGTCATATGAACCTCCCATAGCTATGTTGGATGTTATTTTCAGTGTACCATAAAAAAACAAAACTGGCAATACGAAAAAGAGACCACATTGCGCATGATTTTTGCAAAATACAATTTTTGATTTATTTTTCAAAATTGTATTGCTTTTTTTGAATTCGTATGGTAAAATAGAGTCCGCATTGCAAAGTGCGTTTTTAGTTATGTAAAAATTTCGGAGGATAGATTTTATGACAGTTGAAATTGTACTCGGCATTATTCTTTTGATCTGCGCAGTATTCTTGGTTGTAGCTGTTTTGATGCAGCAGGGAAAGCAGCAGGGACTTTCCGGTTCCATTGCAGGTGGTTCGGACACCTTCTTCGGTAAGAACAAGGGAAAGACAAATGAAAAGAAGCTTTCCATGATCACTACCATCGTTGCAATCGTTTTTGTTGTAATCGTTGTTGCTATGTATGCGATCCAGCCCGATATCAACTTCAACGCTACTATCCCGGACATCGGTCTTGACAGCGGCGCTGAGGGTTATCAGGGTATCGTGGTAACGACCGAGGCTCCCTCTACCACTGAGGCTCCCGTTGAAACCACCGCAGCAGAATAACTTATATGGTTTATACGATCCGCTTTTGGTTTATACTAATCCAAAAGCGGATTTCTTTTATATAAAATCAGAAGGAACACTATGAGAAAAAAGAAAAACACCCCCTTTGCAAAAAGTAAATCGGCAAAGCGGTTTGCAAAAAATGCAAAAAGCCGTCAAAGACGCGGCTCTCGTCCGAGCGATCGGCAATCGGAAAAGCCTTCGGCAGCGACGGTACGTCTGGAAGGTATTTTCAGCGGCACCGAACGCGGATTCGGCTTTGTAACTGCGGACAAGGAATATAACCTTTCGGATGATATTTTCATCCCCGCAAGGCTTTGCGGCGGTGCGCTGACGGGCGACCGCGTCGCCATCGAGGTAAAAAAACGCGATCTGAAGCCAAAAGCGGACGATAAGTTTCATGCCGAGGGCGAGGTCATTGAGATTCTCGAGCGCGGCATCACCACCTTCTGCGGTACCTTGATCATCGACGCGCACCTGCTCGGACGCAGCTTTTCGCCCTACCGCGTCATCCCCGACAATCCGCGCTATGCGTTTGAGGCAGAGATCGACGAGATCGGCGATATTCCCCTCGGCAACAAGGTTGAGGTCAAGCTCCTCGACTACGGCAGCGGTAAACGCCCGCCGAAGGGCGAGATTCTGCGCGATCTCGGCAGGGCGCTCTCCCTCGGTGCGAACTACGAATCGGTCCTGTTGGCGAACGGCATCCGCACCGAATTCCCCCTGCAAGCCCTGCGCTGCGCCGAAGAAGCGGCAAAAGAAGAGATCACCGAAAAAGGCCGCCTTGACCTGCGCGACATGGCGATCTTTACGATCGACGGCGCGGACGCAAAAGACCTCGACGACGCGATCTCGCTGGAAGTGAAAAAAGACGGCTACACACTCGGCGTGCACATCGCCGATGTCTCCCACTATGTACGTTACGGTACGCCCACCGACAAAGAAGCATACGCCCGCGGCACCAGTGTGTACTTCATCGACAAGGTCGTGCCCATGTTGCCCGAATGTCTCTCGAGCGGCGTCTGCTCGCTGAACGCGGGAACCGACAAATACACGCTGTCGGCGCTCATTGACCTCGATAAATGCGGCGAGATCGTCGGCTGCCGCGTGGAAAACGCTATCATCCGCTCCAAGGTGCGCGGCGTATACAGCGAGGTCAACGACCTGTTCGCCAATAAGTCAAAATCTAAATTCTATAAAAAATACAAGCCGGTCTATAAGACCATCACGGCGATGTATCCCCTCTTTAAAATTTTAGAAGGACGCGCAAAGGCACGCGGCGTACTCGAGTTGGAGAGCGCCGAAGCCAGATTCATCCTCGGCGAGGACGGTATGCCGATCGACATCGTCAAGCGCGAGCGCGGCGACGCGGAGCGCATGATCGAGCAGTTCATGCTGACGGCAAATGAGGCGGTCGCACGCTACATGTGTGCAAACGAGCTGCCCTGCGTGTTCCGCACGCATGAGCCGCCGAGCGAGGAAAAGCTGACCGCGTACAGAAACTTCGTGCAAAACGCAGGGCTCTCCACCCTGCCCCTGCGGCAGAAAAAGCTCTCCACCGCGGCATTTGCGCCCATCCTGCGCGAAGCAGCCGAGGCGGGCATGGAAAATGTGCTCTCCCGTGTGACACTGCGCGCGCAAATGAAGGCGAAGTACAGCGAAAACCGCGACGACCACTTCGGTCTCGGTCTCGAATATTACTGCCACTTCACTTCCCCCATCCGCCGCTACCCCGACCTCTCGGTGCACCGCATCCTCAAATACGCGATGGAGAATGGTGCCGACGCGGCGAAGAAACGCTATACCAAGTTTGCAGCCGACAGCGCGGCGGCATCGAGCGAAAACGAGCTGAAAGCCATGACCGCCGAGCGTGACATTGAGGATCTCTACAAAGTCATCTTCATGGAAAAAGAAGTCGGCAAGGAGTTTGACGCGGTCGTCAGCTCGGTGACCTCCTTCGGTCTGTTCTGCGAGCTGGAGAATACCTGCGAGGGGCTCATCCCGATCGAAGTGCTGGGCGAAGGCTTCCGGTACCGCGAGGAAACGCAGACGCTCGGGCGCGGCAAGCTGCAGTACAAGCTCGGACAGCCCCTGCGCGTGCGCATCACCGAAGCAAACGTGCTCCGCCGAAGAATTTACATGGAGCTTGCGGAAGAATTTTAAATATAGAAAAACCAATCGTACAGACGCACGCCGCTCCGCATTTCGAGCGGCGTGTTTTCTACTTCCTTCCACTTTTTCACATAGAGTGCGCCGCCCGCAAAGCCGAAACGGCGCTCTGCCGACGCCGCTGCGCGGTAATCGCTTTCGCTCGCATCGCGGATATGCCCGTCGGCAAAGTCGAGTGCAACCTCGTC
>JAFTOT010000095.1 GCA_017463665.1 Clostridia bacterium
AATGATTGGTTAGGAAGTTGTGCTATCGCCGTAGGGGAGGCGTTTCGCCTCCCGCTTGTACAACATCTCGCCGAAGCCTGCGGGAGGGGGGACCCCTCCCCTACAAGATTTGTTTGACCGCCGTTACACACATAAACAATCATTTACTTCTTATGCAGCCTTTACCTTTACCGGCATAATTTTGTACTAATATAAAGGAAGAAAAATTTTTCCACTTGGGAAAACGCATTGACAGTACATAAAAAAAGTAGTATAGTATAAAGTGCATAATCATGTGCTTAAATAGGATGCGTTTTTTTGATAAAAAGCATTAAAATTCTGGAAAGGAAGGTCACAATATGGCTTTTTCTCTTCATGGCGTGCATGTGCCGCATAGAAAGAAAACTGCCGCGATGCCTGCCGTACGGATGGGCGTGCCGAGTTCGGTAACGCTGCCGATGGTCATGCATATCGGCAAGCCTGCGATCCCGGTCGTCAAAGTCGGCGACCACGTGGATGTCGGAACGCTGATCGCCGAGCAGGACGGCAAGATCTCCTCGCCCATTTACGCAAGCGTATCGGGTAAGGTGAGCAAGATCGGCGACATGCTGCTGTCAAACGGTTCCACCGCTCCCGCTGTTACGATCGAATCGGACGGCGAGATGACGGTGAGTGAAACGGTCGTTCCGCCCACGGTGGAAAACGGTTCCCATCTCATCGAGGCGATCCGCAAGAGCGGTATCGTCGGACTCGGCGGTGCGGGATTCCCAACCTATGTTAAATTTGACGTGGGCGACCCGTCGAAGATCGAGGAACTGATCATCAACGGCGCCGAGTGTGAGCCGTACATCACCAGCGATACCCGCACGATGATCGATCGTGCGGACGATATGGCATTTGCTCTTCGTGCACTCGAGAAGCATCTCGGCATCAAAAAGATTTTGATCGGCATTGAAAACAACAAAAAAGAAGCGATTGCGAGCATGCAGAAGCTGGCTGCTGCGGATGAACACGTAAAGGTCTGCACGCTGCCCGCACTGTATCCGCAGGGCGGTGAAAAGGTGCTGATCTATCACACCACGGGCAAGACCGTGCCCGCGGGCAAGCTGCCGATCGACGTCGGCTGCGTTGTCTGCAACTGCACTACGCTCGCAGAGATCGGCAGATTTCTGCAGACGGGTATGCCGCTTGTCGAAAAGTGCGTTACGGTAGACGGCGGTGCGGTCAAGGAGCCGAAAAATGTGATCGTTCCCATCGGCACGGCGCTTTCGGACGTCTTTGACTTCTGCGGCGGCTTTACCGCCGATCCCGAAAAGGTTCTCTACGGCGGACCGATGATGGGCATTGCCGTGCCCGACATCACGGTTCCTGTGCTCAAGCAGACCAACGCGATCCTTGCCCTTGACAAAAAGGAAGCCGCACCCAAAAAGACAACGGCGTGTCTGCGCTGCGGTGCTTGCGCCAACCACTGTCCCTTCCGTCTCGATCCCTGCGCGATCGCTTTTGCGTATAAGAAGCGCGATGTGGAGGAGCTGGAGAGACTCGCGGTGGATGTTTGCATGGAATGCGGCAGCTGCGCCTTTAACTGCCCTGCGGGCAGACCGCTGATCGAGAACCACCGCCTTGCCAAGGCGCTTGTACGCGAGGCGCGCGCCGCGAGAAAAGCAAAGGAGGCGACAAAATAATGGATTCTAAGCTGCATGTTTCTGCGTCCCCGCACATTCACAGTGCGCGCACCACACAGAGCGTTATGCTCGATGTGGTTATTGCGCTCGTGCCCGCGGCGGTCGCAGGCGTGATCCTGTTCGGACTTTCGGCACTGTGGGTGATCGTTTGCTGCGTTGCGGCGGCGGTGCTGTCCGAATTTATCTTCAATTTGATTCTCAAAAAAGAACAGACGGTCGGTGACCTCAGTGCCGTCGTTACGGGACTTCTGCTCGCACTGAATCTGCCCGCGAATATCCCGCTGTGGCAGGCGGCGGTCGGCTCGGTATTTGCCATCATCGTGGTCAAATGTCTCTTCGGCGGGCTCGGTCACAACCTTGTGAACCCCGCCATCACCGCGCGCGTGTTCATGCTGGTTGCCTTTGGCTCAATGGCACAGGCGGCATTCCCCGTGGATGCGGTCGCAGGTGCAACGCCGCTGGTAGAGCTGGCGGCAGGGAACAGCCCCTCGCTGCTCGATCTTTTCCTCGGCAACACAGGCGGCGCGATCGGCGAGACCTGCACATTAGCACTGCTGATCGGCGGTATCTATCTGCTCGTGCGCCGCGTGATCTCCTGGCATCTGCCTGTAGCTTTCATCGGTACGGTATTCCTGTTTACATTGGCACCGGTCGGCTTTGACTTCACCAGCGCGCTTGCATGGACGCTCTCGGGCGGACTGTTTATCGGCGCGATCTTTATGGCGACCGACTACGTCACCTCTCCCGCAACGCCGCTCGGCATGTTCGTGTTCGGCGTACTGGCGGGTGTACTTACCGTTGTGATCCGCTTCTATGGCAACTATCCCGAGGGCGTATCCTTCGCGATCCTGTTTATGAACATCCTGACGCCCTTTATCGACAAATGGACGGCGCGCAAGCCCTTCGGTACGGGAGGTGTCAAAGCATGAATAAGAATGTAAAAAACATTGTAGTGCTCACGTCGGTCTGCGCAGTCGTTGCGCTGCTCTTGGCGGTGACAAACTACATCACGGCTCCCATCATTGCAAAGCAGCAGGAGGCTGCCGCCAATGAGGCATTGCTGGTGGTTATGCCGGGCGGTGAGGACTTCGCTGCGGTAGACCTCTCGGCTTATGCGCTGCCCGCTACGGTCACCGAGGCGTACAGCGAAAAGAACGGCGGCTATGTATTCAAGCTCACCACGGCGGGCTATTCCTCGGGCATGGTCATCATGTGCGGCGTGGATGCAAGCGGCAAAGTAACGGGCGCAACCTGCCTTTCCAGCGGCGAAACGCTCGGATATGAAAAGACCTACGGCGACACGGTCGTCGGCGCAACTGCGGACAGCGTGGATGCGCTCGATACGGTCGGCGGCGCGACCAAGACCACTGCGGCATACCGCGGCGCGGTCAAGGATGCGCTGAACGCGGCGATCATTCTCGGCGGCGGCTCGGTCGATATCCGCAGCGAGGAGGAGATCCTTGCCGACAACCTCACCGCGGCGTTACCCGCAGGCGATGGAAAATTCACTTCGGTATTCATTACCGAGGAGCTGAACGATATCTCCGCGATCTACGCGGCGGATAACTGCGCAGGCTACGTCTATGTCAGCGGCGAGCATTTCGTCGGTGTGGACAAGGACGGAAACGTCGTTTCCGAGGTTTCCGAAGAGCTGCGCACCAAGGTTTCCGATGCGGCAAAGATCATGCTGGCATCCACGACCGAAGATATCGACCTCAGCGCGTATGCGGATATGCCTTCGCAGGTTCTTTCCGCAAAGAAGACTGCAAGCGGCAACTATGTATTCGAGCTGCGTGCAGCGGGCTTTGGCATTAACGGTAGCGCCTACTACAATCCCTCGGGCGAGTATATCTATATTCGCGTTTTGGCGACTGCGGCGGGCAAGATCATTGCCTGTGAGACGGTTTCGCAGAAGGAGACCGACGGCGTCGGCTCGGCTTGCGCGAACGCAGACTTCTATACACAGTTCAACGGAAAAGAAGAAAGCAACTATAAGGAGATCGACGCGATCAGCGGCGCGACCGTCACGACAAACGGCTATAAGACGGCAATTTCCAAGGTGTTTACCGCCGTTAAAATTCTGGAAGGAGAGGCTTGAGTATGCAAAAGAACAGTAACGCTTCCGTTTTACTCCGAGGTCTCCTTTTGGAGAACCCGGTTTTCGTCCTGATCCTCGGCACCTGCCCCACGCTCGCCACCACTACAACGGTGATCGGCGCGCTCAGCATGGGACTTGCGGCAATGGCGGTTCTGATCTGCTCCAACGCGGTCATTTCGCTGCTGCGAAAAGTGATCCCCGACGGTGTGCGCATCCCTTGCTACATCGTCATCATCGCGGGCTTTGTCACCATGGTGCAGATGTTCGTGCAGGCGTTTTTGCCTGAGATCTATGAGCTGCTCGGCGTGTATCTCGCGCTGATCACGGTCAACTGCATCATCCTCGGCCGCGCCGAGATGTTTGCAAGCAAAAATACCGTGGGCAAATCCGTGCTCGACGGCGTGGGCATGGGACTCGGCTTTACGCTGGCTTTGCTTGCGATGGCGACCGTGCGTGAAGTGCTCGGCAGCGGCTCCTTTGCGGGCATTGCGCTTCCGTTTTTCAGCACGCACACTATTTCGTTCTTTGTGAAGGCTCCCGGCGGCATGCTGGTCTACGGCGTGATGATCGCCATTGTCACAAAGCTTACCCACGGCAAAGCGCCGAAGAAAAAGAGCTTTGCCTGCGCGGGATGCCCCTCGGCTGCCATGTGCAATGCTTCGGCATGCGAAACTTCTGCTGTAAAGGAGGACAACTGAGATGGATACATTTAAGAATTTGATCGTGATTCTGATGTCCTCGGTACTGGTCAATAACTACGTGCTCAGCCGCTTCCTCGGCATCTGCCCGTTCCTCGGCGTTTCCAAGAAGCTCGGACAGGCAACGGGTATGGGCGTTTCGGTCATCTTTGTCATGCTGATCGCAACGCTTGTGACCTGGCCCATCCAGCACTATGTTCTCGATCCGATGAACCTCGGCTACATGCAGACCATCGTGTTTATCTTGGTTATCGCGGCGCTCGTACAGTTCGTGGAGATCGTGCTCAAAAAGTTTATGCCCGCGCTCCACAAGAGCCTCGGCGTATACCTGCCGCTGATCACCACCAACTGCGCCGTGCTCGGTGTCACCATCAACAATATTACCGACGGCTACAACTTCGTAGAGTCGATCGTCAGCTCGCTCGGCTGCGGTCTCGGCTTCCTGCTTGCGATGGTTCTGTTCGCGGGCGTGCGTTCGAGACTCGACGAGAGCGACGTGCCCGAGTGCTTCAAGGGGCTGCCCGTCACGCTGATCGCGGCATCCTTTGTCTCGCTTGCATTCTTTGGCTTTGCGGGTGTTGTAGACAACCTGTTTGCGTAAAGGGGGAAGTGCGATATGATGAGTATTCTAACGGCACTCCTTGTGGTTGCCGCGGTCGGTCTGATCGCATCGGTTCTGCTCACCCTTGCGGCGCATTTTCTGCATGTGGATGAGGATGAAAAGGCAAAGCTGATCCGCGAGTGCCTGCCCGGTGCAAACTGCGGCGCCTGCGGCTTTACAGGCTGTGATTCTTACGCAAAAGCACTTGCTGATGGCGATGCAAAGGCAAACCTTTGCGTTCCCGGCGGTGCGGATACAGCGGGCAAGCTGTCCGAAATTCTCGGCGTTGCAGTCGAGGCGGTCGAGGCGAAGGTCGCTTTCGTGCACTGCAACGGCAACTGCGAGGCAGCGCCCCAAAAGATGATCTACGACGGTACGCACTCCTGTAAGACGGCATCCATGCTGTACGGCGGCCCGAACGCTTGCCGCTTTGGCTGTCTCGGCTGCGGCGACTGTGCCGCTGTCTGTCCCGCGCATGCCTTCTGCATGCAGGACGGCATCGCACACGTAGACAGCCGCGCTTGTATGGGCTGCGGTGCTTGCGTAAGTGCCTGCCCCAAGCATCTGATCACGCTGGTGCCGAGGGCTGCAAAGACAGTGGTGATGTGCAGCAACACCGAAAAGGGTGCTGTTGCACGCAAGAACTGCCGAAACGCCTGCATCGGCTGCAAAAAGTGCGAGCTGAATTGCCCCGAAAAGGCGATCACGGTTACGAATAATCTCGCCGCAATTGATTACGATAAATGTAACGGCTGCGGTGCATGCGTGGAGCTTTGCCCCATGCACTGCCTGAAAACGGCGGATTTCTCCGCGTAAAATTCGGGTAAGAGATGGGAACAAACGATCGTAAAAAAATTCGCAATGACATCATCCTTGCCGTCGTCCTGCTTGCAGTGGCGGCGGCAGCGATGCTGTTTTGGCATTTCGGCAAAGTCGAGGGCGACTTCGCCGTGGTGCTGATCGACGGCGTCGAGACCGCGCGCTATGCGCTGGATACCGACACCGAGGTGGTCATCCATACCGACAACGCGGGCGAAAACACGCTCGTGATCGCGGGCGGAAAAGCATATGTAGGAGCGGCAAACTGCCCCGACCTTGTTTGCGCGGGGCACCGCGCGATTTCCCGCGTGGGGGAAACCATCGTCTGCCTGCCGCATAAACTGGTCATCAAGATCACGGCGGCATCGGACGCGGGCGGCGTGGATATGGCGGCATAATATAAAGTAGGAGAGGGACATGCAAGGAAAAGCCAAAAAACTGACCTTTTTGAGCCTTGCGGCGGCGGTCGCGCTGATTCTCTCCTATGTGGAGGTGCTCCTGCCGCCGATCGTCACGGCAGTGCCGGGGATAAAGATCGGGCTGCCCAACATTGTGATTATCTTTCTGCTCTACCGCTTCGGCGTAAAGGACGCAGCCGCCGTGTCGGCGGTTCGCCTTGCGGCGGTAACGCTGCTGTTCGGCAATCCCGTGATGCTCATTTACAGTATCGCGGGCGCGGCACTCAGCCTTGCGCTGATGGCGCTGTGCAAAAAATGCGGACTCTTTTCCGCTGTAGGCGTGAGCATCGTCGGCGGCGTTTCGCACAATCTCGGACAGATCCTTGTGGCAATGCTGCTGCTGGAAACGGCGGAGATCGGCTATTATATGATCGTTTTGGCGGTCAGCGGTACTGTGGCGGGTATTTTCATCGGTCTTGCCGGTATGGCTGTATTAAAAGCGATGAAAAATGTACGATTCTAAGCATTTTGGGTATAATAGTTGACAAAGCAGTGCTTTTATGGCATAATCTTTTTAGTATGATATCCCCAAAAATTGTAAACAAGGAGAAAATCAACATGAAGAAGATCCTTACATTGGCGCTTGCCGCGCTCATGCTGCTGTCGGCGCTGTCGCTGACCGCTTGCGGCAAGGCAGAAGAACTGAAGCTCGGTATGGGCGTATACGCTTATATGAGCAAGGCGACCGATGCCGACGGTGATACCAACGGCGAGGGCGAAGTTGTCGCAACCGCGGCGGCTGTTCTGGTTGATGCAAGCGGCAAGATCCTCAAGTGCGTTATCGACACCGCAGACAACAAGGTTGCATACACCTCCGCGGGTGAGGCTGTTGCAGCAGGTGAGTTCAAGACCAAGTATGAGCAGGGCGATGCATATGGCATGAAGGCGTATGCAGGTTCCGCGAAAGAGTGGTATGAGCAGGCAGACGCTTTTGCAGCGTTGACCATCGGCAAGACGGTCGCTGAGGTCAAGGCGCTGGTTGCCGACGGCGGCAAGGGTACCGACGCTGTCATCAGCGCAGGCTGCACCATCGCTGTTACCGATTTTGCGATGGCAGTGGAAAAGGCAGTAGCAAACGCCGCTGATTCGTCCGCGACCAAGGACGATGCACTGCAGATCGGCGTTGTCACCGCGCAGACCACCAAGAATGCATCCGAAGAAGCCAACGGTGCAAACGAAGTCGTGACGACCTTTGTTGCAGCGGCTGTTAAGGAAGGCAAGGTTACCGCGCAGACGACCGATGTTCTGGACGTTACGTTCACCTTTGATGCAAAGGGTGCTTCCACAGCCGATACCGCTGCCGCACTCACCACCAAGAAAGAGGCGGGTGCTAACTACGGTATGGCAAGCTACGGCGCTGACCTCAACGGCGACGGTACCGTGAAGGAGTGGTATGAGCAGGCAGACGCATTCAACACTGCATGCGTTGGCAAGACCTCTGCTGAGATCGCTGCACTGGCAGTAGATACCGGTTACGGTGTGGAGTCGCTCCAGACCGCAGGCTGCACCATCAACGTCAGCGACCTGGTAAAAGCTGCTGTTAAAGCTGCAAAATAATAGTGTACGCACAAAAGGGTGCCGGATGGCACCCTTTTGTTGTAAATGAAAGGCGAAAAATGATGCGTAAAATGCGTTTTGCGGCTTTGCTGCTGGCACTGCTGCTTTTTTGCAGTATGGTTGCCTGCAAAAAACAGAGCGGAAAAACCAAATATTCGGCGTACTATTTTGATTATTTTGACACGGTGACCACGGTGGTCGGCTATGCCGATTCCAAGGACGAGTTTGACCGCGTCTGCGCGAGCATCACGGCGCAGCTGGAGGAATACCACCGTCTGTATACGATCTACAACCGCTATGAAGGGTTAAACAATCTGTATACTGTCAACGAAACAGAGGACGGTGTGCACAATGTCGTACAGGTGGATGAAAAGATCATGGATCTGCTCCTCTATGCCAAGGAGATCTATACGCTGACGGGCGGCAGGACCAATATAGCCATGGGCAGTGTGCTCTCGATATGGCACGAGTACCGCGAAGCGGGGATGCATGATCCTGCAGGGGCAGAATTGCCGCCCATGGACGCGCTGCGCGCCGCAGCGGAGCATACCGATATCGAGCAGATGATCCTCGACACCGAGAATAACACGGTGTTCCTTGCCGATCCCGAAATGCGTCTGGACGTCGGGGCGATCGCAAAGGGATACGCCGTGGAGATGGTTGCGCAGCAGCTTACGGCGGATGGCATCGAGGGGTACATCCTCAATGTCGGCGGCAATGTGCGCGCCATCGGCACTGCCGATGGCGACGAGCCGTGGTCGGTCGGCATCGAGAATCCCGATACCGAGGATACCGAAACGCCGTACATCGCCTATCTGCATCTGTCGGATGCCGCAGTCGTGACCAGCGGCTCCTATCAGCGCTACTATGTGGTGGACGGCAAAAACTATCATCACATCATCGACCCCGAAACGCTGCTGCCCGGTGAAAAATACCTCGCGGTCTCCGTGTTGTGCCGTGACAGCGCCCTCGGCGACGCGCTTTCCACCGCGCTCTTTCTCATGGATTGGGAAGAGGGGCGCGCGCTCGTAGAATTCACTCCCAATGTTGAAGCCATGTGGACGCTCCCCGGCGGCGAGCAAAAGTATTCCTCGGGATTTGAAGCCTATACGTTTGCAATGGAAAAGTAAGCAAAAACCGCCGCAAGGCGGTTTTTGCGTTGGGAGAAAAATGTGTAAATGTTACCAGACTATTGTAGGGCGCGTCGGGACGTCGCGCCCTACAATGTGTCAGCATAGCCTTTGTCTGCATAAACAATTCTTCCTCGCACTACAACTTTTCGTTGCTTGACAAAGTTACCGATGTTTTGTATACTGAAGCTGCCGATGCAAACGGCAATTTCAGCAACAGAGGTATAAGGCAATGAAAAAACACATATATCTCATCGGCGGGACGATGGGTGTCGGCAAGACGACCACCTGCCGTTATTTAAAAGAAAAACTGCCAAACAGCGTATTTCTCGACGGCGATTGGTGCTGGGATGCCAGCCCCTTTGCGGTGACCGAGGAGACAAAAGCAATGGTCATGGACAACATCTGCCATCTGCTCGGCAATTTTCTCCGCTGCAGTGCCTATGATAACGTGATCTTTTGCTGGGTGATGCATGAGCAAAGCATCATCGACGACATTGTTTCGCGGCTGGATCTGTCCGATTGCATGCTGCATTGCATTTCGCTCGTTTGCACCGAGGACGCATTGCGCCGGCGGCTTACCCGTGATGTAGAAGCGGGCATTCGCCGTGCAGACGTGATCGAGAGAAGCGTAGCCCGAATCCCGCTGTATGACAGTCTCCATACCGTCAAAGTAGACGTGTCAAGCATTACGCCCGAAGCTGCGGCGGAGAAGATTGCTGACATCTTACAGCACGCAAAGTCATGAAACCGTGATCGCTTTCCGCTATACTGTAGATACACAGAAAGGACGAGAGGTATGGATTGGATCACGGGACTGCAGAGGGCAATTGATTACGTTGAGGAGCACATCACCGAGGAAGTAGATTATGAAGAAGCGGCAAAGCGCGCGTATTCGTCGAGTTTTCATTTTCAGCGGGTCTTTGCGGTGATCTGCGGCTTTACCCTCGGCGAATATATTCGCTGCCGCAGGCTCTCGCTTGCGGCAAAGGCGCTGATCGAGTCGGATGCCAAAGTGATCGACATTGCGCTGCAATACGGGTACGATGCGCCCGAAAGCTTTTCCCGCGCGTTTACCAAATTTCACGGTATCAGCCCCTCGCAGGCGAGATGCGGTGCCTCAGTCAAATCCTTTTCCCGCCTTTGTGTGAAACTTTCATTACACGGAGGAACGACTATGGATTACAGGATCGAAAAGAAAGAAGCATTTGATATCGTCGTGCGAAAAAAGAACTTCGCAAAACCGGGGGAGCAGACCGGTAAAGAGATTCCTGCGTTTTGGGGCGAGTGCCACGCGGACGGAACCATCCGCGAGCTGATCGGCTATATCCCAAAAGAAGATGTGTTCGGACTCATGGGTATCAGCCGCTATGACATGGAAGCGCCCGATTTTTGCTACGGTATCGGCGTAAGCTACGCGGGCGGTGAGATCGCGGACAAAACGCTGTGCATCGAGCGGATCCCTGCGCACACCTATGTCGTGTTCAAATGCGTCGGCAAAATGCCCCAAGCATTTCAAGAGCTGTATCGCTATATCTGCACCGAGTTTTTCCCGACAAGCACCTATATGCCCTGCGGCGTGGAGATCGAGGCATATCCGTCCGACGACGTACAAAATCCCGACTATACCTGCGAACTTTGGATCGCGGTAGAGAAAAAAACAGTAATGTAAAATTTTCAAAAAATTTTTTCTTCGCCTATTGACAGCGGCAAAAAAACGTGCTAAACTTTGCACATCAAACCGTTGAAGCGGAGATAATGGCGATGATGCCTTCACAGAGAGCCCGTGGTGCTGAGAGTCGGGTAAGAAACAAGTCGTCAAATGGACCGCGGAGGGTGCAGTCAAATGCGCGCGAGCGCAGAGTATTCTGCAACGTGTGGGCATACGTCAGTTGCCGGGGATATGTGGGTATCCTGCTAAGTGCACAGCCGAAAACAGGTTGTGAATCAAGGTGGCACCGCGGATAGTAATTCGTCCTTGACAGAGAAAGTATTTTTGCTGTCAAGGGCGTTTTTGTTTTCATATACTCCTTTGACAGAGAGGTCAAAGGAGTATTTTTGCTTTCAGAGGAGATATGACCATGATTAAAGAAGCAATCGTAAAGATCGTTAATAAAGAAGACCTTGCCTATGATGAGGCATATACAGTGATGAATGAGATCACGAGTTGCGAGGTGTATGATGACTAAGATCAAATTATGCGGCCTTTCGCGGCTGTACGACATCGCCGCCGTTAATGTGCTGTTGCCCGAATATGTCGGCTTTGTCTTTGTTGAGAAAAGCAAGCGATATGTTTCCCCCGAGAGAGCGGCGGAGCTGAAAAGCCTGCTGCATCCTGTCGTGCAGGTGGTCGGCGTGTTTGCCAACGCTGCGCCCGAAACCGTTGCGGCACTGCTGTGCCGAGGTACGATCGACATAGCGCAGCTGCACGGCAACGAGGATGAGGATTACATTCGCCGTTTGCGAATGCTCAGTACGGGACCGATCATCCAGGCTTTCACGATCCGATCCGAAGAAGATGTTCGGCTTGCCGAGCAAAGCTCCGCCGATTTTGTACTGCTCGATTCGGGCGCGGGAACAGGCGCGGTATTCGACTGGAATTTGCTAAAGAATATCCATCGACCGTATTTTCTCGCGGGCGGGCTTGGCATCGACAATGTAGAAAACGCGATCGGTGCCTTGCACCCGTATGCGGTGGATGCCAGCTCGGGCGTCGAGACCGACGGCTTTAAAGACAGAATGAAAATGGCGGAATTCGTCTCCGTCGTGAGAAAGGAAGAACAAAAATGACAAATCCAAGCGGACGCTTCGGCATACACGGCGGACAGTACATCCCCGAAACGCTGATGAACGCGGTCATGGAGCTGGAAGCGGCGTATGATCACTATAAAAACGATCCCGAATTTCAGAGGGAGCTTTCCGAGCTGTTCAACGAATACGCGGGCAGACCGTCCGGACTCTACTATGCGGAAAAGATGACAAAAGACCTCGGCGGCGCGAAGATCTACCTGAAACGCGAGGATCTCAATCACACGGGTGCCCACAAGATCAACAACGTGCTCGGGCAGGCACTCTTAGCAAAGAAAATGGGTAAGACGCGCCTGATCGCCGAGACGGGTGCGGGGCAGCACGGCGTTGCCACGGCGACCGCCGCTGCGCTGATGGGCATGGAATGCGTGGTGTTCATGGGCGAGGAGGACACGATCCGTCAAGCGCTCAACGTTTACCGCATGCGCCTGCTCGGCGCGGAGGTCATTCCCGTAAAATC
This sequence comes from Clostridia bacterium, assembly GCA_017463665.1. GTDB lineage: Bacteria > Bacillota > Clostridia > Oscillospirales > CAG-272 > UMGS902. The sequence continues at coordinate 12,294 of JAFTOT010000095.1, forward strand.
GGGCACCGCCACGCTGAAGGATGCCGTTTCGGAAGCAATGCGCGAATGGACCTCCCGCATTGACGACACGCACTATTGTCTCGGCTCGGTCGTGGGGCCGCACCCGTTCCCGACGATCGTACGCGATTTTCAGGCGGTGATCTCGGCGGAGATCAAGGAGCAGATGCTTGCAAAAGAGGGCAGACTGCCCGACGCGGTGATCGCCTGTGTGGGCGGCGGCTCCAATGCCATTGGAAGTTTTCACCATTTTATAGAAGATAAGGACGTTCGGCTCATCGGCTGCGAGGCTGCGGGACGCGGCATTGATACCTTTGAGACAGCAGCGACCGTCAACACGGGCAAGGTCGGCATTTTCCACGGTATGAAGTCCTATTTCTGTCAGGACGAGTACGGGCAGATCGCGCCTGTCTACTCCATCTCCGCAGGACTCGATTACCCCGGCATCGGTCCTGAGCACGCGCATCTGCACGATATCGGCAGAGCCGAGTATGTGCCCGTGACGGACGATGAAGCAATTTGCGCCTTTGAGTACTTGGCAAAGACCGAGGGCATCATTCCCGCCATCGAATCGGCGCACGCCGTTGCACATGCCATGAAGATCGCACCGACGATGGGCAAAGACAAGATCATCGTTATCACCATTTCGGGCAGAGGCGACAAGGATTGCGCCGCCATCGCCCGCTACAGAGGGGAGGATATCCATGAGTAACATTGCATCTGCCTTTGCAAACGGAAAGGCGCTTATTCCGTTTATCACCTGCGGCGATCCCGATCTTGCGACCACTGCCGCCGCGATCCGCGCCGCAGTCGCAAACGGCGCTGATCTCATCGAGCTCGGCATTCCGTTTTCCGATCCCACGGCGGAGGGATCGGTTGTTCAAGGGGCAAACCTGCGCGCACTGCGCGGCGGCGTGACCACGGACAAGATCTTTGACTTTGTACGCGAGCTTCGCCGCGATGTCAAGGTGCCGATGGTGTTTATGACCTATGCCAACGTGGTGTTCTCCTACGGTGCCGAGCGGTTTATCTCCGCCTGCCGCGAGACTCGGATCGACGGCTTGATCCTGCCCGATCTGCCATTTGAAGAAAAAGAGGAGTTTGCGCCTATCTGTCACCAATACGGTGTTGATCTGATCTCTCTGATTGCACCTGCTTCCGAAAATCGCATTGCAATGATCGCAAAAGAGGCGGAAGGCTTTCTCTACATTGCCTCCGGCCTCGGTGTAACGGGAACGCGCGGTGACATCAAGACCGATCTTGCCGCGATCGTGGATGTCATCAGACAGAACACGAGCATCCCCTGTGCCATCGGATTTGGCATTTCCACACCCGACCGGGCAAAGAAGATGGCTGCCATCTCCGACGGCGCCATCATCGGCTCCGCGATCGTCGAACTGCTCGAAAAGTACGGCACCCAAGCGCCGAAATATATCGGCACGTACGTAAAGTCCATGAAAGATGCGATAAAGTAAAGGAAAAGGTGTATCCAAAACGATCGGCCTGTAGAGATACTCCCGACGCGAACCGATGATCATTTTATATTAAAACTTCTTTTCTATTTTACTTGCTTTTTTTGTCGGATCTATAGTAAAATAATAAGAATACAATTTAGGAGCAAGAGACGTGAAAAAGAAACCGATCATAGGTATATGTCCGCTGTGGGACGAGGAAAAGAACAGCTATTGGATGCTGCCCGGATATATGGATGCCGTTTTGGCTTCGGGTGGTGTGCCGATCATGCTGCCGTTCGCAGAAGAGGATGCTTGTATCGAGCAGCTCGTTGAGATGTGCGACGGCTTTGTGTTTACGGGTGGGCAGGATGTTTCGCCCGAGATCTACGGAGAAACTGTAAAATTTGACAATGTGGGATGCTGCAAAAAGCGCGATGCCTTGGAGCTTGCACTGCTGGAAAAAGCTTTGCAGCAGGACAAATCCATCCTCGGTGTTTGCCGCGGTGTGCAGTTCATCAATGCTGCCCTCGGCGGTACACTGTATCAGGATCTGCCGAGGGAGATATCTTCGCCGCTGGAGCATCATCAGACACCGCCGTATGATGTGCCGATCCATACCGTGGAGGTAACCCCCGGAACACCGTTGCATACATTGAGCGGAAAAGAGGAGATTGCAGTCAACAGCTATCATCATCAAGCCATCAAGACCCTTTCGCCGAAGCTCGCATGCATGGCGACTGCCTCGGATGGAATCATGGAGGCAGTATATATGCCGGGCAAAAAGTTTGTTTTTGCCGTGCAGTGGCACCCCGAGTTTTTGTATGCAGTCGATGAAACCAGCCGAAAGATCTTTCGCGCTTTCGTCGAAAGCATGCAATAAAGCGGAAGAATGATTGGTTAAGAGACGCAGCAAACATCTCCCCGCGAGATCCCGCATAGCGTCCTACGGACGCTATGGCGCTATTGAGGCTACGCCTCAAAGTTCGACTACGGACTTCGTCCTTCGCTCAGGATGACAAGCGGGGGATCGTGCGGAGAAATATATTAGGCTTTTTAAGCACTTGGCTTAAACCCGCCCTGTCATCCTCGAGCGAAGCGAAGGATCTCGGGCGGTGATGTTAGTTGCCCTAACCAACCATTTTTCGCTTTTGCCTTTGTGCAAGATGAATATTGCCCGAATCTCTTTTTGCGCATCCTGCACAAAAATCAAGAAAAACGCCGAACAGGTATTGACTATTGTGCTGACTTGTGCTATAGTGTTTATAGTGAAAAGAATATTTAGATACCATATTGGGGTGTTACCGTGAGGGCATGACCAACTTTCTACGCGATTTTTGTATGGAATTGTGTATAAGGTTGGCTTTTTTATTTTCAGACACAGGAGAAAGTTATGAAAGTTATTAAAGCCATCAATAATAATAATCTGTGCGTTTTGGATGACGCGGGCAGAGAACAGATCGTTTCGGGAAAAGGCATCGGCTTTGGGAAAAAGTACGGCGACACGGTCGATCCGTCGCAGATTCAAAAGACGTATCTGATCACCGATTCCGAATTGCAGAAAAAAATGATCACCATGCTCAAAGAAATTCCGTTTGAATACATGGTTTTTGCGAATGATATAGTAGAGCATATTAAAAATACGTATTCGGGCAAGCTGAGTGAATCGCTTCTGGTTACGCTCAGCGACCATATCTCTTTTGCCATCGAGCGCAAGAAAAGCGGCATGGAATTTACAAATCCTTTGCTGGATTCCATCCGCGAATCGTATCCCGAGGAGCTGCAGCTCGGCAAGTATTGTGTGGAGCAGATGGAGACGCAGCTCGGTATTGCCATGACAGAGGATGAAGCTGCCTTTATTGCCATGCACATCATCAACGCAAGTCTGGGAACAAAAATGGACGATGTGTACAAAATTACAAAATTGATAAATGGATGCATTGAGATCGCGGAATACTATTGTAAGGAAAAGTTTGATCGGGACAGCGTGGAGTTTGAACGCTTTCTGGCGCATCTCAAATATCTTGCGCAAAGATTGTTTCAAAATAAACCGCTGCCGAATGCGCTCAACGATGATGATGCGTTTGCAATCATGATCCGCAAGACCTGTGCCGAGCAGTACAAATGCGCCCTCTGCATACATGAATATATCGCAAAGACCTATCGAAAAAGTATTAACAGTGACGAACTGATCACGCTTACCATTCATCTCAAAAAGCTCACCAAAAAAAGTTAATGCAGCGAGACGCTGCGGCGGCAGGATCCGGTACCGATCGTGACGGCGCGGTGTACCGCAGAATAATACGGAGGAAATCATATGAAAGACAAAATTTTCGGGGTGCTGCAAAGAGTCGGTCGCTCTTTCATGCTTCCGATCGCGCTGCTGCCTGTAGCGGGTCTTCTGCTTGGCATCGGCAGCTCGTTTACAAACCCCACTACGCTGGAAGCGTATGGACTGACAAACATTATCAGTGAAGGCGGCTTGCTCTACACCATTCTCAATATCATGAGCAAGACGGGCAGCGTCGTGTTTGACAACCTTGCGTTGCTGTTCGCCATGGGCGTTGCCATCGGTATGGCGAAAAAGGAGAAAGAGGTCGCCGCTCTCTCGGGTGCGATCAGCTATCTCATCATGAATACCGCTATCAGTACGCTGATCGAGGCAAAGGGCGGTGTTGAAGCCATGGCGGAGAACACCACCACGACCGTTCTCGGTATCACCACGCTGCAAATGGGCGTTTTCGGCGGTATTTTGGTCGGTCTCGGCGTCGCCGCATTGCACAACCGATTCTATAAGATCGAGCTGCCGCAGGTGCTGTCTTTCTTCGGCGGCACAAGATTTGTCCCGATCGTGTGCAGCATCGTGTATCTTGTTGTGGGTATCGTCATGTTCTATGTCTGGCCCGTTGTACAATACGGCATCGCACAGCTCGGCAATCTCGTGCTGGCATCCGGATATGCAGGCACATGGATCTACGGTATCATCGAGCGTGCGCTCATCCCGTTCGGTCTGCACCATGTATTCTATATGCCGTTCTGGCAGACAGAGCTTGGCGGTTCTATGATGATCGACGGCACTTTGGTGCAGGGCGCGCAGAACATTTTCTTTGCCGAACTGGCATCCCGCTCTACCGAGCAGTTCTCGGTATCGGCAACCAGATTTATGTCGGGTAAATTCCCGTTCATGATCTTCGGTCTTCCCGCAGCGGCGTTTGCTATGTACAAGGCGGCGCGTCCCGAAAAGAAAAAGGTCGTAGGCGGTCTTTTGCTGTCCGCGGCGCTGACTTCCATGCTCACGGGTATCACCGAGCCGCTGGAATTCACCTTCCTGTTTGTGGCACCCGCGATGTATATCGTGCACTGCGTTCTTGCCGGTCTTTCGTACATGCTGATGCACGTGTTTAACGTCGGTGTCGGCATGACGTTCTCGGGCGGTCTGATTGACCTGACACTGTTCGGCATCTTGCAGGGAAATGCAAAGACCAACTGGATCTGGGTCGTCATCGTCGGACTTGCTTACGCGGTCGTGTATTACCTCGTATTCTACTTTATGATCAAAAAGTTTAACTACAAAACGCCGGGCAGAGAAGCGGATGACGAGGAGACCAAGCTCTACACCCGCAAGGATGTCGAAGCCAGAAAGCAGGCTGCGGCAGGCGGCGAAAACGCCGGCTTTGACCGCGTCAGCGCGCTGATCCTGAAAGGACTCGGCGGCGCGGCGAACATCTCGGACATCGACTGCTGTGCAACCCGTTTGCGCATCACGGTCAAGGATTCGAGCCTTGTCAGTGACGCACATCTCAAAGAGAGCGGCGCATCGGGCGTAGTGCACAAGGGCAACGGTATTCAGGTCATCTACGGTCCCCGCGTATCGGTTGTAAAATCGCATCTTGAGGATTTTCTCGACACAGAGGATGCGAAAAATGTTGACGCACTGCTCGACGGCACCGTTTCCGAGGAGCAGACTGTTGCCGAGCCTGCTTTGGCAAGTGAAGGCAAGAGCGAAACGCTGTTTGCGCATCTGAGCGGAACTGTTGTTGCACTGGAAAATGTCGAGGACGAGGCGTTTGCCTCCAAGGTTCTCGGCGACGGCATTGCGATCGAGCCCACGGAGGGCAAGCTGTATGCTCCCTGCGACGGCAAGGTCGATATGGTTTTTGAGTCCAAGCACGCGATCAATCTTGTTTCCGCAGCGGGCTGTGAGATCCTGCTGCATGTCGGTATCGACACGGTACGTCTCGGCGGCAAGTTCTTTACGGCGCATGTTGCGGACGGCGACACCGTTAAAAAAGGCGATCTGCTGATCTCCTTTGACATGGCGGGCATTCAAAACGCAGGCTACAAGCTCACCACCCCCATGATCGTCTGCAATTCCGACGATTATGCTTCTGTAAAAACGCTCTCATCCGGCTCTGTCAAGGCGGGTGACAAACTTCTTGAAATTCAATAAGGAAAAGGAGATCCTACCATGAAAACATTTGAGTATACCATCAAAGACGAACTGGGCATCCATGCAAGACCTGCAGGTCTGCTCGCAAAAACGGCGAAGAATTACGCAAGCGAGATCACCATTACCAAAAACGGTAAATCGGTCGTCTGCACCAAGCTCATGGCACTGATGGGTCTCGGCGTAAAGTGCGGCGACACCGTCACCGTCACCGTAAACGGTGCGGATGAGGACGCTGCAGAAGCAGGCATCAAGGCTTTTCTCGAAGCAAATCTGTAATTGAGGTATTCCTATGATGAAGTTTACCGGAAAAGGCGTGTACGGTGCGATCGCCATCGGCAAGCTCTCTGTTTTTGAGCGGCAGGGTATGCGCGTAAAGCGTGTGCCCATCAGCGATCCCGCCGCTGAGATCGAACGGCTCGAAGCGGCGAAAGCTGTCGCGATTCGGCAGCTCGGCGAGATCTACGAAAAGGCGCTGAAGGAAGTCGGCGAGGCAAATGCGCAGATCTTTGAGATCCACAGCATGATGGTCGAGGACGAGGATTACAACGACGCGATCGCCGAGATGATCCGTTCGCAGAGCATCAACGCCGAGTACGCGGTGGCAATGACGGGCGAAAACTTTGCAGAGATGTTTGCCTCCATGGATGACAGCTATATGCAGGCGAGAGCCGCCGATGTCAAGGACATCTCCAACCGTATTATCGCATGTCTTGCAAGTGAGGTGGGCGGCGATGTCGTCTCGGACGAAAAGGTGATCCTCTGCGCGGACGATCTTGCCCCCAGCGAAACCGTGTCGCTCGATAAAGACAAGATCCTGGCATTTGTCACGGCAAACGGATCGGCAAATTCACACACGGCGATCTTGGCAAGAAATATGAACATTCCCGCCATTATCGGTCTTGGCGAGGAATTCCTCGCCGAGGTCAAAAACGGTGTCATTGCAATTGCCGACGGCTTTACCGGCGAGCTCATCGTGGATCCCGATGCCGCGACCTTGGCGGCTTATGAGAAGAAGCAGCAGGAGGAGATCGAAAAGAAACTCCTTTTGCAGCAGTTAAACGGCAAAGAGAACATCACGCTCGACGGCACCAAGATCAACGTTTTTGCCAACATCGGCAGCGTGGATAATATCGGCGCCGTGCTGCTCAACGACGCAGGCGGCATCGGTCTGTTCCGAAGTGAATTTTTGTATCTCGAAAAGTCCGATTACCCTACTGAGGAAGAGCAGTTCCGCGTGTATAAAAAGGTGCTCGAGAGCATGGCGAGCAAAAAGGTCATCATCCGCACGCTGGATATCGGCGCGGATAAGCAGGCGGATTATTTCCATCTCGAAAAAGAAGAAAACCCTGCGCTTGGACTCCGTGCCATCCGTCTGTGCCTAAAACGCCCCGAGATCTTCAAGACGCAGCTTCGTGCCCTCTACCGCGCGTCGGTGTACGGCAATCTCGGCATCATGTTCCCGATGGTCGCAAACCGGTGGGAGCTGCAAGAGATCCTCGCAATGTGCGAGCAGGTGAAAGAAGAGCTCACTGCCGAAAATCTGCCCTATGCCAAGGTGGAGCTCGGCATCATGATCGAGACACCCGCAGCGGCGATCATCAGCGACAAGCTGGCGCCGATGGTGGACTTTTTCAGCGTCGGCACCAACGACCTCACGCAGTACACGCTCGCTTGCGACAGACAAAATCCGTTGATCGAGCATTTCTGCGACACGCATCACGAAGCCATCCTGCGCCTGATCGAGTTTTCGGCGAAAAACGCGCATGCAAACGGCGCGTGGATCGGCATCTGCGGCGAGCTCGCCGCGGATACCACCCTCACCGAAACGTTCCTGCGCATGGGCATCGATGAACTTTCGGTATCCCCCACCTTTGTCCTGAAGGTGCGCGATACCATCCGTAAGATCGATCTGCGGAAATAACAAAAAAGCCTTGAGACACCTCGCCTCAAGGCTTTTTTCTGTTGCGGCAACCGATTTTTTGTGGTACAATGGATGTAATCTATCACGGAGATGTATGGTATGATCCAAGAACTTATGCACGATCCGATCTTTCTTGCGCAGAAGTCGGAGAGGGCAACACAAGAAGATCTGCAAGTCGCAAAGGACTTGCTGGATACGCTGATCGCCAACCGCGAAAACTGTGTCGGCATGGCGGCAAACATGATCGGCGTGCGCAAACGCATTATTGTTTTCGACAATGACGGCGAATATATGACCATGTTCAACCCCGAGATCCTGAAAAAATCGGGTGCGTACGACACTGAGGAAGGCTGCCTGTCTCTGCTCGGCGGACCGCGCAAGACAAAGCGGTTTCAAACCATCAAAGTGCAGTACCAAACCGAATCTTTTGCGACTCGCGTGAAAACTTTCACCGGCTGGACGGCGCAGATCATCCAGCACGAGATCGACCATTGCGACGGGGTGCTGATATGAAGATTCGTCTTGCAACAATAGAGGACCTTGCGCTTTTATCCGAACACGAAAAACATATCCCGCGTGCGGAGCTGGAAAACTGCGTCCGACAGGGAAGAGTATATATGGCGTTTGACGGCGGCGAATTTGTCGGCTGGCTGCGGTATAATCTCTTTTGGGATCTTGTGCCGTTTATGAACATGCTGTACATGCTTGATGGTCGGCGCGGCAAGGGATACGGAACGCAGCTTGTCGCGCGGTGGAAAACGATATGCGGGCGCAGGGGTATGAAGTGGTGATGACCTCGACCGCGTCCGATGAATACGCGCAGCATTTTTACAACAAGATCGGGTACAAGACCATCGGCGGCTTTACACTGAAAGACGACCCGTATGAGATCATTTTGAGTAAACAACTATGACAAACGAAGAAATTTGGAAAATTGCACTGCAGCAATCGGCATACGATTGTAATTGTGCGCCCGAGGATTTTTTCTCGGGAAAGAATATTGTAACAACTTCTAAGAAACATCCGAGGGCGCGCAAATATCTGCCGCTGCCGTTTGAGTGCGACATGGTGTCCTACGGCAGTAACATCGTCGCGCAGACGAGCGTGCGCCTTGCCGAGGTCGCGCGCGAGTACATCGACAAATATGACACGGCATACGCTTTTGAGACACCGCATATCAACGCGCTGAATGATGCGCTTTTGCCGCATGGCTTAAAAGTCTGCTTTATGGCGGAGTATTTTTTGCCCGATGTCACCGCGGTCAAGGCTTTACCTTGTAAGTATGAGACGCGCGTGCTGCACCAAGCGGATTTTGCCGATCTCTATACCGAGCAGTGGAGCAACGCGCTGTGCGAGCAGCGCAGGGAGCTGGACGTGCTCGGCGTCGGCGCATACGACGGTGGAAAACTGATCGGGCTTGCGGGCTGTTCGGCGGACTGCGAGGAAATGTATCAGATCGGCGTGGATGTCCTGCCCGAATATCGCAGACAGGGCATTGCCTCCGCGCTCACCAGCCGCCTTGCGCTCGAGATCTTCGCGCTCGGCAAAGTGCCGTTTTACTGCGCCGCGTGGTGCAATATCAAGTCCGTCCGCAACGCCATCAAATGCGGCTTCCGCCCCGCCTGGGCAGAGCTCACCGCAAGGGATATCGTGTTTGTCGATGGGTTGAATACACGATAAAAACAAAGCCGTGGAGTTCCACGGCTTGTTTTTATCCCTGCGACGACAGGGTGTTGACCAGCGACTGCATTTCGCTTTTGGAGGATGCGCCGTGCGCTTTTTGCAGGATCGCGGCTTGTTCGGCTTCGGAGAGGGCGGAGAATTTTTCCATCGCCTGTGGGTTTTGCGCCAGCGCAAAGCTGAATCCCAGCGGCATTTCGTTATGATCCATTTTCATTACCTCGGTTTATAGAGTGGCAAGAATAGAGTGCCCTGTATGATGCAGTTTATACGAAGTAAATATTCATTTTTCTTCCCATTTTGCATTTCTGTCCTGTTTATTGGACACTTTATGTGGTAGAATGATAATGGAATGCCGGAGTGCCAAGTATACATCTTTATGATACAATACAATCAAACGGAGGTGCGGTTATGCTTGCATACGATCTTTTAGAGGGGCTGAATGATGCGCAGCGGGAGGCGGTTACTTTTACAGAGGGATTCGTCCGCGTGATCGCGGGGGCGGGCTCGGGCAAGACGCGGGCGCTTTCGCACCGCTTTGCCTATCTCGTAAACGAACTCGGCATCCTGCCCGGAAACATTCTCTGCGTTACCTTTACGAACAAATCGGCAAATGAGATGCGGCAGCGCATCCACAACCTCACGGGCGACAACGACACAGGGTACATCAATACTTTTCACGGCTTTTGCGTCTCGATCCTGCAGGAGGACAGCCATGCCGTGCAGTATCCCAAGAGTTTCCTTGTGCTCGACAACTCGGATATTGACGCGATGCTCAAGATCATCTATGAGGAGCGCGGACTCACACTGCGCGACATGACCTTCTCGAACGCCCGCGATATGATCGAGATCCGCAAGTGCATCAAGGAGCCGGAGTATTACCTCGACATGATCACCATGTCGCTCGACACACTGCGCGAGAAGTACGACAGGGCGACCAATCCGAGCGACATCATTTTTTACGGCTATCTCTATCAAGAGAAAAAGTGCTTTGCCCTCGACTACAACGACCTCATCAAGTTTTCGCTGTATATCTTTGAGCAGTACGAAGACATCAAACTGAAATGGCAGCAGCGGCTGGAATACATTATGATCGACGAGTTTCAGGACATCGACCCGCTGCAATATCAACTCATGGAAGTGCTGTGCGGCTATCACAAGAATCTGTTCATCGTCGGCGATCCCGACCAGACCATCTACACCTGGCGCGGTGCAAATGTGGGGTATCTGCTGGGATTTGACACGGTGTTTCCCGACGTCAAAACCATTATGATGATGCAGAATTACCGCTCCACGCCGCAGATCCTTGCGGTGGCGAACTCACTGATCGAAAAGAACAAAACGCGCATGGCAAAATCGCTGCTCCCCACGTTGCAGGGTGGCGAGACCGTGGTCTGCCATCACGGCGACACCGCCGAGGGCGAGGCGCTGTGGATCGCGGAGCGGATCAAAACGCTCGCAGAGCAGGGCGTACCCTACCGCGACATGACGGTGCTCTACCGCGCGCATTACATCACGCGCAATGTGGAAGAAGCATTTCTTAAAGAGAAGATCCCGTACACGATCTACAGCGGCGTGCAGTTTTTTGACCGCATGGAGATCAAGGACGCGCTGTCCTACCTGCGCATGATCGCCTACAAGGACGATCTGTCGTTTGCAAGGATCGCTAACGTGCCAAAACGCAATCTCGGTCAGCGGCGCATGCAGTTTTTGCGGGAGCGAGCCGAGGCGAGCGGCAATACGCTGTATGAGACACTTGCGGCAAATCTGGATAACGAGATCTTCAAGGGCACTAAGGCGGAAAAATTCGTGTCGCTGATCGAGCGGTTTTCCGCCATGTACGCGGGGCATCCGATCTCCGAGGTGCTGTCTGCGATCCTCAACGAGAGCGGTTACGAAAAAATGCTGCGTACCGAGGGCGCGCAGGACAGGCTCGACAACCTCGCTGAGCTCAAACAGTCGGTGCATGAATACGAGATCTCCTGCGGCGAGGAGAGCATGCTCGAGCATTATCTCGCGCATGTCGCGCTGTTCACGAACAGTGACGCCGAGGACACGGGCGACAAGGTCAAGCTGATGACCGTGCACACCGCGAAGGGACTCGAGTTCCCGTATGTGTTCCTCTGCGCGATGAACGAGGGCATCTTCCCGTCGAAGAAAGTGCAGACGATGCAGGGCATGGAGGAGGAGCGCAGGCTCGCGTTCGTTGCCGTGACGCGCGCGAAAAAGATGCTGTATCTCTCCGAAGCCGAGGGCAGGAATTTTGACGGTTCGCCTCGCTATCCGTCCCGCTTTATTTTAGATATTGACCAATCGCTGCTTGCCTATACGCACAAGCCGAAGGACACGCTGATCGCCGAGGCGCGGCATCATATCACCTACAGCGACCGCTGGCTCACCGATGAAAAGGAGCAGACGCTGTTCGCCGTCGGTCAGCGCGTGCGCCACAGCATTTTCGGCGACGGCACGGTCGTAGATGTGGATACAAACAAGTCTGCATATGTCGTGCAGTTTGATTCCATGTCCACCCCGCGCGCAATTGCGTTTAAAGCAAAATTGGAGAAGGGATGAGGAACATGGTTGTTTCGCGAAGTGCGTAGAGGCGCATGACCCAATGTAGGGGAGGATATCATCCTCCCGTTTTGCGAGCAGCGATGTACGGCAGACGGGCGGGGCTATCTTCCCCTACAATATTTGTGCGTCTTCGTTACACCGCCAAAACATTCATTTCTCTTGTTAATGAACCGAGCCATTCCGCACGCGGGTGGATTGCTTTTCATATGCTTTTAATTCCTCTGCGATATTCTCCGCTTTATGCGCGTCGATGGGGCAGTATTTGCGTTTCTTGCCAATCTTCAGCAGTTTTCCGACATGCGAATAGCCGAAGACACGCGGCGGCAGGTGCGTGACGAGGTCATCGATGTTGCGGATGACCGTGAAGTTTTCGAAACGGCGTTTCAGATTGGGGGACGGTATGCCCCAAAACACGCGCGGGCAGCCGAAGCCGTACCCCTCGACCGTCTCTCGCAGATCGGGGCGGTTGTACCACACGTATTCATGGCAGAGCACTGCGACCGCCGCGCCGTGCGAATAGCCGGTGATCACGATCTTGCGGATGCTCGCATCCGCGATATGCGGCGCAAGCGTCGGTTCGATCTCTTTCCATACCGCCAGAAATCCGCGGTGCGCAAACCATGCCGTCTTATCCATGCGCTTGTACGCTTTGGCGGGGAAGTCGAGATTGCTTTTCCAATCCGCCGCGCCGTCCGACTTTTCAAAAAATATGTACAGCACATCGCCACCCCGCCGCACCGCATAGTTGGCACAGCATCCCGCCACAGCATACGGTATGTGTACGCACTCCGAAAACAATTCGTAAAGCACTCTGCCACCTCCGTTTTTAAACAGTATATGCGGAGTGTTGGGAAATGTTAGGGAAAAATGAAATGAAAGTTCAGGGGACTAACTTCCCCGCCCGAGATCCGACGGCTTTGCCGTCGCCCTCCGGGTTTCGATTCCGCTACGCTACGCTCAAGATGACAAGGGCGGGTTTAAACGGATGCTTATAGAAGCTTTTATTATCACTATGCGTAATCCCCCGCTTGTCATCCTTGAGCGACAGCGTTTCGATCTTGCGGGGAGATGTTTATTCCCCTAAACATTCATAAACTTCTATACCGTCGTACACCCGCGAGGATTTTTGAAAAATTCTCGCGGTTTTTCTGCGAAAAAACAATTTAAGCCGCGTTTTGTAAACATCGACCGCTTGTTATTGACAATCAAGTGACCGCGTGATATACTGTAGGTAGTACAAACGATTGTATGGGAGGTGAGAGAATGGCAACGACGTTTCCGGGAACAACGATTGAGACCCGTGCACTGGAAAAGGGAAGTTCCAAATTGCTGTTTGACGGAATTTTTGCCACAGGAGGAATCACACTGTCACAGGTATCGATCATGACGGGGCTTGAGCCGTATCTCATCCAGAACTGGATCAAGCGCGGATTTGTCGCACCGCCGCAAAAAAGGGTGTACGGCAAGGAGCAGTTTGCGCGCATCATTATCATCAATATGCTGCGTGAGGCATTGCAGATCGAGCGGATCTGCACGTTGATACAGGTCATGGGCAGCGGCGAGGACCGCATCCGTGACGACGAGCTGTATCACCGCTATGTAGATATGCTCGCGGAAAATGAGATCAACATGATGGATGAAAAGTCGGTTTCGGCGGCGGTGGAGAGCGTAGCACTTGTGTCCGAGACGCACGATCCCGGTCTGAAAAAGCAGCTCGAACGCATTTTGCAGGTCATGCTGTATGCGCATGCTGCGTCGCAGTTCCGAGACTCGGCAGAGCAGATTCTGGCAACTTTGCAGTAATTTTAGAAAGGAAATAACCGTATGTTTATCATTGAATGGTGGAATTCACTCGCTATGGCAGCGCAGGTATTTTACTGCATAGCAATTCCCGCTACGCTTGTTTTGCTGATCCAGACCGTACTCATGTTTCTCGGCCTCGGCGATGATGCCGACGGTATCGAGGACGCGGATTTGGACGGTATGCTCGACGACGTGGATGTGCCCGACGCGGGCGAAGGCGTATTCGGCGAGGATATGGTCTCCGAGGCGGCAGATGCCTTCGGTCTTGACGGGCTGCGCATCTTTACGATCCGCGGACTGGTGGCATTCTTCGTCGTATTCGGCTGGGTCGGCGCGGCAATGCAGAGCGCGGACGTCAGCCTTTGGATCACGGTACCCGTCGCTGCCGTCTGCGGCTTTGCCATGATGGTTGTGCTTGCTCTATTGCTCCGTGCGGTGATGAAGCTGCGCAGCGACGGCAACACCGATAACCGCAATGCGGTCGGCACTGCGGGCAAGGTGCATCTTACCGTTCCCCCGCGACGCAGCGGCGAGGGCAAGGTGCATGTGATGCTGCAGGGCGCGTATGTCGAGCGAGGTGCCGTGACCGACAGCGAAGAAGCCATCCCGACGGGCTGCGAGATCGTCGTGGTCGGTGTCAGCGGTCAGACAGACCTTGTGGTCAAAAGAAAATAATTACATATACGGAGGAAAACATTTGTGAAGTACGAAGTTGTTATTCTGGTTTGTGCCATCGTTTTGGTACTTGTGTCGTTCATTGCTTGGATCTGCTCCAGATACAAGAAATGCCCGTCCGATAAGATCATGGTCGTTTACGGTTCGATCGGTAAAAACAAAGACGGCACCAACCGCAGTGCAAAATGTATCCATGGCGGCGCCGAATTTGTTATTCCCGTATTCCAGTCGTATGCGTATCTCGACCTGACGCCCATCTCCATTCAGGTCGATCTGAAAAACGCACTTTCGAGACAGAACATCCGTATCGATGTTCCGTCCCGCTTTACGGTTGGTATCTCTACCGAACCCGGTGTTATGCAGAATGCGGCTGAGCGCTTGCTCGGTCTGCAGCTTTCCGAGATCCAGGAGCTCTCGAAGGATATCATCTTCGGTCAGCTCCGTCTGATCATTGCAACGATGGATATTGAGGAGATCAACACCGACCGTGACAAGTTCTTGGCGGCAGTGAGCAGCAACGTGGAAACCGAGCTCAAGAAGATCGGTCTGCGCCTGATCAACGTAAACGTAACCGATATCAGCGACGAGTCGGGCTACATCGCAGCGCTGGGTAAAGAAGCGGCTGCAAAGGCGATCAACGACGCGAAGAAGAGCGTTGCAGAGCAGGACAGAGACGGTTCGATCGGTGAAGCAAATGCGAGAATGGATCAGCGTATCAAGGTGTCCGAGGCAGACTCCATCGCGATCCAGGGTGAAAACGAAGCGAAAATGAAGATCGCGATGTCCGAGGCGGCTCTGAAGGAAAAAGAGGCTGAGGCGATGAAGATCGCGACCACGGCAGAGAAGATCCAGGCTGCAAAGGCGCTGGAGGAATCCTATGCCGCAGAGCAGGCAGCCGAAGAAGCAAGACGTGCAAAAGAGCAGGCAACGCTCGAGGCGGATATCATCGTTCGCGCTGAGGCGAAGAAGCGTGAGCTGGAGCTTGCGGCAGAGGCTGAGGCAGAGCAGATCCGCAGAAGAGCAAAGGGTGAAGCGGATGCTATCTATGCAAAGATGGAAGCAGAAGCACGCGGCGTTGAGGAGATCCTCAAGAAACAGGCAGCCGGTTTTGCAGAGATCGTTAAGTCTGCAAACGGTGACGCGGATGCAGCTCTCAAACTGCTGATCGCAGATAAGCTCGAAGAGCTGATGCGCGTACAGGTTGACGCGATCAAGAATATCAAGATTGACAAGGTCACCGTTTGGGACGGCGGTCAAAGCGGCGACGGCAAGACTTCTACCGCGAACTTTATCTCCGGCATGATGAAGTCTGTGCCTCCGCTCGAAGAGGTCTTTTCTATGGCGGGCATGCAGCTCCCCTCGCTCCTCGGTCAGAAGATCGCGGAACCCGCTCCCGCAGCAGAAGAAACTCCCGCAGAGGCAGAAGTAACCGAGTAAAATACAGATGACAGCAAAAGCAGCACACCGTTTGGGTGTGCTGCTTTTACATAAACACATTGTTTTTACAATGCGTTTGATGTATAATGATGATATGCAGAATGGTGGTGGATTTCGTGGATATGGTTGTAAAAAAGAGGTTTTTAGAGCTTAAGCTGTGCGGTCAGCGGTGCGATATAAGCGTAGAGGAAAAGCGGAAATACGATCGGCAATGTATAGAGTATCTGTTGTCGCTTTTGCAAGACGGAAAATTGACGTGTGCGGAGGACATCGGCTTTTGCTATTGGAATCTTTCGGACAACTATGCCTTTTTACGTGATGGTGATGCGCTTTTGGAAAATCATATGCGATTCTATCAACATCTAAAGAGCATGCCTACGCAATATCTTTATTGGGCGGTATGCGACGGAACGCAAAAATGTATGCTGGAAAACAGTGGGCATGCGGATTTTTGGTGGAGATTATACCGCGAAGCTAATGAGAAAAATCAAGATGTTACCGCCTGCGAAGCGGTTGCTTTTGCTGCGCATAGAGCAGCATTGCATCCCGATCCGAATAAAAATACGGACGCGAATCTTTTATATGCAAAAGAATCCTTTACAGCTTTTTTAAGAATGACTGCCGATTCTATAAATTTTGCATTTTATAACATCATTTATCAAGCCGAATGCTTGCATGCTTTCGGTTCCTGCGAGGATGATCTCGCGGTGCTGTGTCAAGAATTCTATCCAAAGCTTGCTTTACCGAAAGTGCCGACCGCGTATGTCTGCGGCGAATGGATGGATTTTATCACCGCAAATGAGGAAGTCTGCCGCCAAGCCCGCGTAGGCATTTGCGCCGCTGTGAATGCTTTGATCTATACGGATCAACAAGAAAAAGCACGGCAGATTTATACCGAGGCGCGAGAGTGCGGATTGCCGAAGAATACGTACATAGAAAAGAGGCTGAATACTTAAAGGAGGTATCACAAATGAAGATTGGAATTCTATGCGCAGGGGACAGGGAAGTTGCCCCTTTTATTCCGATGATACAGGAATGCAAAATAACAGAGAAAGCTATGCTGAAATTCTACGAGGGGAAAATCGACGGTGTCGATATTGTCACTTTGTTTTCCGGCGTCTGCAAAGTCAATGCAGCTATAGCTACGCAGATTCTGATTGATACATATAAATGTGATGTGATCATCAATTCCGGTACGGCGGGCGGCATGGTCGGAAGTCTACATATTCTCGATACTGTTATTTCCGAAGAAGTAGCATATCATGATGTGGATGAAGGTATTTTAACAGAGTTTCATCCTTGGCTGGACAGCATCTACATCAAGGCTGACGAGCGACTTGTAGGTATAGCGAAAGAAACTGCAAGCAATCTGCACGCAGAGCATAACATTGCTTTTGGCAGAATGGTTACGGGTGAGAAGTTTATTGCGGATGAAAAAAGAGATTACATCAACGAAAAGTTTGCGCCGCTGAGCGTGGATATGGAGACCGCTGCCGTCGCGCATGTTTGCTATGTGAACAAGATACCGTTTATCGCAGTACGAACCATCACGGATACGCCCGATCACAGTGGCGTAGGGGCTTTTGAAGAGAATTGCCCGAAAGCTGCGCAGATTTATGCAAATTTTGTACGAACTATGCTGAAAAGTATTGTGGCGGAAATTTGATAAAGGTACGAAGTGACTGCAATAAAAGCTTCCCCTGCGCGTCATCCTGAGCAACGCGACCCCGACCTTAGATCGAAAAAGACTTTTGGTTCTGTCGCGTACCAATCATGCCTACGGCGTGCTTGATGCACTATGCAGGGGGAGCAACGTCGAACTTTCGGGCTTGCCCGAAAGCACGAGCGCAGCGAGTGGGATCTCGCGGGAGCAGTAAGCAAAGTGCTTCACCCGAGATCCCCATGCGCCGTGGCGCATGGGTTTGGCATTTGCAATGCAAATGCCAAACTTCGACTCCGCTCAGGATGACGCGGGTGAGGTGTGCTTGTGCGTTTTTCAGAACTTTTTTGCTGCAAAGAGTTGTTTTTCACTTTATAACCGCATGTCGCTTAACTCATTCGTCGGGGGCAGGCAGGATTGGTTATGGCAGACGTAGTAGGTGGTTTGGTCGTTTAAGCGTTTGTAGGTGTCTGTTTCCTCGGGCAGCACGGTCACATCTGCGTACAGGGGGAGCTGTTCTACGATGGAGTGCATGACTGCGTCCTTGCCGCATACGACGGTAATTTTCGGCGGGGGATCTTCGGAAAAGAGCAGTGAGAGCAGATACATGCTGTGTCCTACGGGATACTCGGCGGATTCGCGGCGCAGAAATTCTATCTGCTGTTCTTTGGCATCTTCCCACTCGCCCGATGCATCCAGCTGTGAAAGCCTTGTCAGCACGTACAGCAGCACGGCGTTGCCGCTGGGCAGGGCACCGTCGTAGGTTTCTTTGGCGGCGAGGATAAGTTCCTCGTTTTCCTTGCCGTTCATCGTATAGCCGCCCGCGGGATCGCGGAACTGTTCCAGCGCGGCGCGGCAAAGTGTGTTTGCACGATCGAGATATGCCGCTTCGCCTGTGGCGCTGTACAGACTGATGAGTGCTACGCAGTAAAATGCGTAGTCATCGAGGAAGCCTTTTTCGGAACGCACGCCGTTTCGGTGGCTGACATACAGTTGATCGTTTTCGCAAAGGTGGGTTTCGATACATCCGGCTGCACGGCGGGCGGCACTCAAATAGCAGGGATCGCCGCTGACGCGGTATACATAGGTCAGCGCCGCGATCATCAAAGCATTCCACGCAGTGAGGATCTTATCATCCAAGTGCAGCTGCATTCGCGCTTTGCGGTAGGTATACAGCTTTTGCCGCTCCTCGGTGAATGCATCGGCTTCCGCTTCGCCGTGGAGACGGTTCGGGATGTTTTTGCCCGCAAAGTTGCCGTCTTGTGTGATGCCGAAGTATGCGTTGAACTGCTTTCCTTTTTCCTCGCCCAGTACCGACAGGATCTCGTCATAGCCGAACACATAGTACATGCCTTCGCCGCCCTCGCTATCGGCATCCTGTGCGGAATAAAAGCCGCCGCACTCGTCGGTCATCTCGCGCAGGACATACGCGGCGCAGTCTTCTGCGGTGCGCAAAAACAGTTTGTTCTTGCTTACGGAATACGCCGCAGCGCAGGCCATCATCAAAAGGGCGTTGTCGTACAGCATCTTTTCAAAATGCGGCACCAAAAAGATCGCATCCGTAGAATAGCGGGCAAATCCGCCGCCGATGTGGTCGTAGATGCCGCCTTTGCGCATCTGCGTCAGCGTATGCAGCGCCATGTCGATGGCATTTCGGTCACCTTTCTGCTTTCCGTACAGCATTAAAAACAGCAAATTATGCGGTGTAGGGAACTTGGGCGCTCTGCCGAAACCGCCGTTTTGTTTGTCGTACATGCGGGCAAACTGCGAAGCGGCTTTTTGCGGCAAATTTTCTGTCTCGGCGGTTGGTGTTTGCTGCGGCTGATGCAGATAGGAGAGGATCTTATCCGCCGAGCGGATGAGGCTGTCCCGATCGGCATGCCATTGCTCCGCGATATGCAGGAGCAGATCATAAAATCCGATCATTCTGCGGCTGCCGCGCGGCGGGAAGTAGGTGCCCGCGTAAAACGGCTTTCGGTCGGGCGTCAAAAACAAGCTGGTGGGCCAACCACCGCTGCCCGTCATGGCTTGGCATGCGGTCATATACACCTGATCGATATCGGGACGCTCCTCGCGGTCTACCTTGATGCAAACGTAATCCCGATTCAGCACCTCTGCGATCTGTTCGTTTTCAAAGCTTTCGTGCGCCATGACATGGCACCAGTGGCAGGTGCTGTAGCCGATGCTCAGAAAGATCGGCTTGTCTTCGCGCATGGCTTTGTCAAACGCTTCTTTCCCCCAAGGATACCAGTCTACCGGGTTTTCGGCATGCTGCAATAAATACGGGCTTGTTTCATACTGCAAACGGTTGGGCATAAGTTACCTCCTGTGTTTTAGCATAGTATTTCCGATTTTCGGGAGGATATGTCGGGGGAATGTATGATATAGCTTTAAATTTTGAAAATTTTTCTTGACATCTGCCCATGAAATGTGTATACTGTATATATTAAGAGATAATACAGCATTTAAGCAAACCTGCCGAAAGACAGGGACGCAAAGCCACGGTGTCTAACCGATTTTATTCGTACGTTCGACCGGTTGCAACTTTTTTCGAAGTGTTGCAGCCGGTTTTTCTTTTTTTCGCATGGGAGGTGAAGC
Organism: Clostridia bacterium; assembly: GCA_017463665.1. Classification (GTDB taxonomy): domain Bacteria; phylum Bacillota; class Clostridia; order Oscillospirales; family CAG-272; genus UMGS902. The sequence goes on from JAFTOT010000095.1 coordinate 32,540, forward strand.
GATGCATACGGTCTTGCGAGAAGAAAAGAAGTTTTTGATCGGCATACATGAATTTATTTCCAAGAGCCATCAGCTCCGGCAGGTACTTTTGCAGGATGAACACAACGGAACGCACGGGTATATGATACGGTCGCTGTATTTTGATACGCCTTTTGACAGAGACTTTTTTGAAAAGCAGGCGGGAACGGAAGTGCGAAGAAAGATCCGTCTTCGCATCTACGATCCGAAACAGGATTTTGCCATGCTGGAGATGAAGCAGAAGCAGGGGACGCAGCAGTTGAAGCGCTCGCTTCGAGTATCCCGCGCCGATGCGGAAAAATTGATCCGCTGCGACTTTTCGCCGCTGCTGATGTACAGGGAGCCTTTCGCTGCGGAGATGTACGGCTTTTTGCAGATGCACTGCTATCGGCCGAAAACCATCGTGCAGTACACCCGAAAAGCCTTTATTGCAAAAGAGAACAAAATACGCATTACGTTCGATCACCGCATCGTCGCCACCGAAAGCTCATTTGATCTGTTCTCGGAAAACTTGAATATGGATCCGATTTTGGATCCGTACGATGTGGTTATGGAAGTCAAGTTCAACGGCTTTTTGCTGTCGTATGTGCAGCAGATAATCAACAGCATCGACAAAAGCGAGCTGTCGGTCAGCAAATACGCACTTGCCCGCCAAAACGCGTATCAGACACATATTTAAGGAGAAGTTTTATGAAAGACAAACTGTTTAGTTTATTGGAGAGCGGCGGCGAGCTGCCTTTGCAGGAGGTCACTGCCAATATCCTCATGGCGGCGGTACTCGGCTTTTTGATCTTTGTGTCCTATTCTATATCGCATCGCGGCACGATCTACAGCAAAAAATTCAATGCATCTCTGGTGGTGCTGACCGTGCTGACAGGGACGGTCATGACTGTCATCGGCAATAACATTGCGCTCTCGCTCGGTATGGTTGGTGCGCTGTCCATCGTTCGTTTCCGTACGGCGATCAAAGACAGCCGCGACACCGTGTATATTTTCTGGACGGTCATTGTCGGCATCTGCTGCGGCGTGGGCGACTATACCGTTGCGGCGATCGGCAGTGTCGCCACCTTCGTTGTTCTGCTTCTTTTGGGATGTATCAAAAATGACAATCGGATGCTGCTGATCATCCGCGCCTCGCGCAATCGGCAGGCGGTGATCCAAGCGCATATTTTCAAGCTGTTTCAGCGTAAAGCGATCCTCAGAGTGCGCAACACGACGGATCAGACCGTGGAATTTATCTATGAGATCACCTCGAAGCAGTTAAGGCGCGCGGAAAGTGTAAACACGGATCTTGTGGATTCGATCTATGCGATCGGCGGCGTGGAGTATGTGAACATCGTGATGCAAAACGACGAGGTATCAGGCTGAATGCATGCGTGATCATTTTTAAACGAAGAAGGGAGCGGTAGTGATGCGAAAAACAATCCTCGGCTGTATTGCCTGTGTGCTGGCACTGGCGATCACCTTCATCACCGCAGCCGTACGATCGGATACAAACGACCGCTTCCATCAGCACATGGATGCAGAACCCAAGACGGCATGTACGCACGGGGACGATCGCTTCTGCACGCATTTGCCGCTGGTGCAGATCGATACGGGCGGCGAAGACATTCCCGGAGTCCCCATACCCGACGCAGATGGGCGCCAGATCGGCTTTACAACGACCGAAAGCGGCGAGACCGAGCTGCTCTGCAATATCAAAATTACCGATAACCCGAGTGAAAACAATCATATCGGCGATACCCCTGCCGTAGACAGCGCCGCGCGGGTGCGTGTCCACGGTAACTCCTCCCGCTTTTTTGACAAGCATAATTACAGTGTCACGTTCGTGACAGAAAGCGGTGAGAACAACCCGCTTTCGGTCATGGGCATGGATGCGCACCACGAATGGGTGCTGCACGGACCGTTTTTGGATAAGACGCTGCTCCGCAATTATCTGTGCTGCAATATCGCGGGCGAGATCATGGATTGGGCACCGAACGTCCGCTTTTGTGAGGTTATATTGAGCGGAGAATACAATGGACTCTATCTGATGACCGAGAGCATCACCGCCGGTCAGGACGGTGCCAGACTCAATATGACGGTCGATAAAAAAGACAACTCTTTTTCGGGCTACATTCTCCGTCTGGATCGCGGCAGTGCAAATGCGCTCAAAAATATCGAACCCTTTTCGCTGTATTCCGACCGCATTGCAAACGGTCATATCAATATCGTGTACCCCGGTGCGGCAAATCTGACCGAAGAGCTGCGCGAAAGCATACGGCAGGATTTTTCCGACTTTGAGCACATGCTGTATTCTTTCGACTTTGACCACAGCGAATACGGATACTCGCAGGCGATCGATGTCGATTCCTTTATAAACTACTTTTTGCTCAACGAATTCACCTGCAATTACGACGCGGGCACGTATTCTACCTATATCTACAAAGGCATCGACGGCAAATACCGCATGTGCGTGTGGGATTTCAACAACGCCTTTGACAATTATCAGGAGCAGCGGACAGATGCCGAGATGTTTACGCTGCAGGAGTGCCTTTGGTACTACATGCTCATCAAGGATGACGATTTCACCGATACGCTGATCGATCGGTACTATGCGCTGCGGCAGACCTATTTCAGTGAAGAATATCTGGATACGTATATAGATGATACGATCGCATACCTCGGCGACGCCATCGACCGCAACTTTGAAAAGTGGGGCTATACATTCGAGTCGGACGAAGGGCTGTTAAGTCCGCATTCCCGCAATCCGCACAGCTATGCAGAAGCGGTGGAACAGCTCAAAGCATTTATTGCAAAGCGCGGCGGCTGGATGGATGAAAACATCGAGGCGCTGCGGCAGTATTCGGCAAATTCCAAGACCAAGCTGTATAAGGAACATACCAAATAAGGAGAAAAAGGATATGAAAAAGTTTATCATCATCGTGTCCTGTGTGGTGTGCCTTGTGCTGCTGTTTCACTATTTATACTATTATCAAGGCTGCTATATTGATTTTTCGCCCAATACGGCTGTCACCACCTTTGTGCGCACGGAGAATGACAAGATCTATCTGGATCGGGGCGACGGATATCGGGAATTTGAGATCAAAGGTGTGGACCTCGGCTCGGGTGTTCCCGGCAAGTGGTCTACGGACTTTGCGGCGAGCAAGGAAGATTACCTGCGCTGGTTTGCGCTGATCCGGGAGATGGGCGCAAACACGATCCGCGTATATACCATCCACGATGATGCGTTTTACGATGCCTTTTATGCGTACAACATCGACAATCCCGAACCGCTGTATCTGCTGCACGGTGTATGGGTGAACGACTATCTGTATAATTCCCGCAAGGATGCTTTTGACGATGAGCTGCTCGGCAATTTCGTCCGCGATTGCAAGAGGATGGTCGATGTCATTCACGGCAATCGGAAGATCCCGCACGGAAGCTTGGAATCTGCGGGCTCGGGTACCTATACCAAGGACATTTCACAGTGGGTGATCGGCTATATTCTGGGCGTAGAATGGGAAGATGTCATGGTGGTGTATACCAACGAAAAATTTAAGAATAACGATGCCTACCATCGCTATTACGGAAAATATATGTACACCACCGAGGATGCAACCCCGTTTGAAGCGATGCTGGCGCGTGTCGGGGATTCGATCATCGAATATGAGTCCGAGCGATACAAGGTGCAAAAGCTGGTCGCGTTTTCCAACTGGCCCATCACCGATCCGTTTACATATCCGGACTATCTGACCGACTTTTTCCATAAATGTGCGCGTGTGGATGTGGAGCATATCGGCTGTACAGAGGCGTTTTTGTCCGGACAGTTTGCCTCGTATCATATCTACCCGTACTACAGAGATTATCTCGCCTATGTAACCGACTTTTCCGCGCTGGATTTCGATGTGGATGTTGCCGCTTGCCTCGAGGACGGCGTCCTCAATACCTATAAGCTGTATTTGAAGGCGATCGCCGACCACCACCGGATGCCGGTCATCATTTCGGAATTCGGTATTCCAACGGGGCGCGGCATTGCCCATGTGGACGTCAATACGGGAAGAGATCAGGGGCATATGTCGGAGACCGAACAGGGAAAAGCGCTCGTCGAATGCTATAATGACATTATGGAAGCGGGGTGCGCGGGAAGCTGTTTGTTTTCCTGGCAGGACGAGTGGTTCAAGCGAACATGGAACACGAACTACGCGGTGGATCTTGCAAGAACGCCGTATTGGTCGGATATGCAGACCAATGAGCAGTATTTCGGTCTGCTTGCCTTCGATCCGGGAGAAGAGACCTCTGTTTGCTATGTAGACGGCAATGTTTCGGAATGGGGAGAAGAGGACATTGTTGCGCAGAGCAGGGACATGTCGCTGTCGATGCAATACGATGAAGCGGCGGTATATTTTCTGATCCGAAAAGAGGATCTGGATTTTGAAAATGAAACGCTGTATATTCCCGTGGACGTAACCCCGAAAAGCGGCAGCAGTTATTGCGAGAACTATGGCTTGCTGTTTGACCGTGCGGCGGATTTTGTGATCGTCATCGACGGCAAAAGCAACAGCCGCATTCTGGTACAGGAACGCTACGAGGTCCTTCGCGCCAACTATGCGCAGTCGGTTTACGGATTTGACACCTATGTAAAGGGAAATATCCCCGATGTGGATTCTCCGAAGTTCGTGGATGTCGATATGATCCTGCAACTGACACAGCTGCAAAACGGAGCAAAGGTAGCACTTGCCGAGGTGTTCCCGACGGGACGCCTGACATACGGAAATGCCGATCCGGACAGCGAGGACTATACCTCTCTGGCGGATTTCATTTGCAGCGGAGATCATGTGGAGATCCGCATTCCCTGGGCGCTGCTCAATTTCTCCGACCCCTCGCACATGCAGATCCACGACGACTATTACGACGGTAACTACGGTATCGAGGCGATCACCGTTGACAGCATCTATGTCGGCATTGCTTCCGATATTGCCGCAGGGCGCATCCATCTTGCGGAAAAGAAAATGCAGGGATGGGGAAACGATGTGACCTACCATGAGCGGCTGAAACCTGCTTATTATGTAATGAAAGGCATTTGGGGGAACGACGAATGAAGGTCGAAATGCTGATTTATGCCTATCTTGCCGTATGTGCGGCAATGATCGTGTTTAATATCGCATGTATCTTTGTGTTCCGCCATAAGGACAAAAAGCTGGATGATCGCAGCAGTGCCTTTACAGACAAAGTAAGAAAGCAGACAGCTACGGATGAGATTACCGAGGCGCATCGGAAATATCTTTGCAAAAAGCTGCGGCACGTAAACCATCTGATGGCATTTGACAAAACGCTCGAGGCGCTTTACATAGAAGATCCGCAAAAGATCAAGGCCTATGTTGAAAAGCTGTCTGCGGTGTTTATTTATCTCACATTTGTTTATCGGAAGAAAAACAAACTGCAGATGGCGTATTTCCCTTACATCATTAAAAAGTATCAGCTTTTCAGGGGATATAACATCAGCATCGTTACCGACGTTATGCTCGATCTGGTGCGCGAGCCCGCTCTGTATTGCCGTGAAAATGCGCTGCAAGCACTGTATTCTATCGGAGATGCGGACAGTGTGATCGAGGCGCTGTGCATTTTGGATGTCGGTGCGTACTACCACCATCCGAAGATGATCACGGACGGTTTGCTGTCCTTTTGCGGCGACCGCGAAAAGCTTGCCGATAAGCTGTGGGACAAGCTACCCACTTTCTCCGAGCGGATGCAGGTAAGCGTTTTGGATTATTTCCGCTTTTGCAGCGGAGAATACTGCGAGCCGATCCTGCGCTTGCTTGCGTCGGGCGATCTCGGCGATGAAGCGACGTACAGTTGTATCCGTTATTTCGGAAAATATGCATACGAGCCTGCCTTGCCGCAGCTTTTACGCTTTGCGGAAATTACGGATGAGAACCGCTGGGAGTATACCGCCATTACCGCTACGGCTTTGGCGATCTATCCCTGCAGAGAAACGGAAGCTATCCTGCGCTCCATGCTGCACAGCCGCAATTGGTATGTGCGCTTTAATGCGTCCCAAAGTCTGGAGCGGCAGGGACTGGAGTACACCGATCTGGTGGATATTTTTGAAGGCGACGATCGCTACGCGGGCGAGATCATGCGGTATCGCTTCGATCAAAAGAAAATGCGCGAAAAGGAGGCGGCTTTCCTGTGAGAGGAGAGATCTTCCGCCTTGTGCAGTCGGTTCTGGACGGCATCGACATCTTTTTTGTGATCTACATGATCGGCTACTCCTCCTTTTTGTTCCTCGCTGTGGTGATCGGTTCCTCGGAGCTGTATAAAAAGCGGCAGCAGGAAAAACTCAAGAACACGCTTTTGCAGGATTATTATATACCGATCAGCATTATCGTTCCGGCATACAACGAGGAAGTAACGGTGGTCGAAACCGTACGATCGCTGCTGGCGCTGGAGTACACGCTTTACGAGATCATCGTTGTGGATGACGGCTCCACGGACACCACTTCGCAAAAACTGATCGAAGCCTTTCATATGCACCCGATCCGCCGTCCCATTCATCGAAAGATCAGCTGCCTGCCCGAAGAATTTGTGTACGAGACCGCGGCGCAAAAAGTATCGCTGACGCTCATCCGCAAGAAAAACGGCGGCAAAGCCGATTCCCTGAACATGGGCATCAACGCCTGTCGGTATCCGTATTTTATTTGCATGGATGCCGATTCCGTACTGCAACATGACTCGCTTAGCAAGATCGTGCGCCCGATCATCGAGTGCAAAAATGTTGTTGCGGTCGGCGGTGTGATCCGCCCCGGCAACAGTGTAGAGCTGGAATGGGGACATGTGGTAAAGTATCGGCTGCCGAGAAACATTCTTGCCTGCATGCAGGTGCTGGAATACGACCGATCGTTTTTGGCTTCCCGCATCCTGTTTGACAAATTCAACGGTTCGTTGATCATTTCCGGCGCGTTCGGTCTGTTCAAAAAGGATGTTGTCATTGCGGCGGGCGGATACGATCGTTCGACGATGGGCGAGGACATGGAGCTGGTCGTGAAGCTGCATGAATACTGTGTGGCAAACGATATGCCCTATACGATCAAATATGCTACGGATGCCATCTGCTGGTCACAGGCGCCCGAAAGACTGCGGGATCTCTGCAAGCAAAGAAGGCGGTGGCATTTAGGCTTGTTTCAGAGCCTGTGGAAGCATAAAGTGCTGCTTGCCAATCCGAGATTCGGCGCGGTCAGCTTTATCTCCTACTTCTATTTCCTGCTGTATGAATTATTGTCACCGTTTATTGAGATCTTGGGTATCGCCTCTATGATGGCGGCTTTTTCGCTGGATCTGATCGACGTTCCGTTTACGGCGTTGTTCTTTTTGATCTATGCGGTGTTTGGATGTGCACTTACCCTTACGGCGTTTTTTGCCCGTATACAGACGATCGATCTGAAGATATCGTTTATGGATGCGCTCAAGGCTGTGGTGTTGTGCTTCTTTGAGATCTGCGTTCTGCGATTGATTATGGCGTTTGTACGGGCGACTGCCTTTATCGGCTACAAGAAGAAAAAGCTGGATTGGGGACATATCGAGCGTAAAAAAATCAATATCCAATAGAAGATAGCGTGAAAGTTTAATTTGCAATATGTTTTGTATGGATGATTTCACGCCTAACTCCTCGCAAAATGGGACCCGAACCCATTTTACCGCACAAAGTGCGGTGCCGAGGATTTCATTTTACGATTTGTGCCGCCGCTTGGCGGCGGAATGGAGATTACCATGAAGAACTGTTTGTTGAAAAACGCGCTGTTCGGCTATTCCAAATTGAGTGTTTGCGAATATATCGCTTCTGTGAACGAGGAGTTCAGCCAAAAGCTTTTGCAGGAGGCAGCGGAATATAAAAAAGACAAAGAGGAATTGAAAGCGAAGATCGCCGCGCTCGAAGAAGAGCTTGTGCAGTACAGAAAGGCGCACAGCGATGTGGCGACGGTCCTCTTCGAGGCGCAGCAGTATGCGGACATCTTAAAGCGGCAGGCAGAAGCGGAGAACAACCGTGTATGTGCCGAACTTGCAGAGCAGCATAAGGCGCAGACCGAAAAGCTCACGGCGTATGCTGCCGCGATCGCCGAATTGCGCGAAAATCTAAAGGCGTTTGTCGAGGAGACGGACGAGAAGCTTTTGGTCTATATGCAGCGCGGTAGTGAGATCGTCGAAGCATTCAAGGAGTAAGTTTATGAAACGAGGGCTTACGGCGTCTTGCTTGCTTTGCTTATTTGGCATATGCTTGTCGGTGCCCGCGTTTGCCGCAGTACATATGCTGTTCACGATACCGTTAAGATAAAGAATCAAATCGTCTCTGTAATCCCTTACGATTTCCGCTAAGCCTTTGTCATCACCATCAAGGAAACGGCGGTAGCTACTTGCACCGTTGTCCATTGACTTACTCCTTTCCGAAAGGTTCTTTTTGCCCTTTCACTTATTAAACGGATGAGAGCACAAAAGGTCTCACTATTTTTGAAAAATTACAAAATGTATTATACCAAAAATATCAAAGGCACCGCAATTATAAGTTGCGATGCCTTTGACACTGTTATTTTGTTTATCCTATTCGGTTTTCGTTTTCTCCGTTAAGGACATCCCGCTTTATATGCAGGGCTTTTACTATGCGTGTGTATTGCCGCAGGAAGAGGCGGAATCGTTCTATACCGGATTCGGTCGCCGCGAATAAGGTATAGGAAATAAAAACAAATTTTGTATTGATTCGAAACCGAAAGTGTACTATACTATACATAAAGTTACAGTGGTTAAAAGAGGGGACATCCATGGATAAGCACGAGATACTCCGACGTTATTTCGGATATACCGAGTTTCGGCGCGGACAAGCCGAGCTGATAGATGCACAGCTTGCAGGCAAAGATGTATTTGGGATCATGCCCACAGGCGGCGGAAAAAGTCTTTGCTATCAGATCCCCGCACTTTTGATGGATGGAATCACCCTCGTGGTTTCGCCGCTCATATCTTTGATGAAGGATCAGGTCGCGGCGCTGAAAAACGCGGGTATTGCGGCAGCGTACATCAATTCGTCTCTGACCTATGAGCAGATACAGCTTGTCTATAAAAATATGCTTGTCGGCAAGTATAAGATCATTTATATCGCACCCGAAAGACTGCTGACAGATGGCTTTCTTGAAACGGTGCAGTACCTCAGAATTGCAATGGTTGCCGTGGATGAAGCACATTGTATTTCCCAATGGGGACAGGATTTTCGTCCGAGCTATTTAAAGATCGTCGATTTCTTAAAAGAGCTGGAATACAGACCGATCGTTTCCGCTTTTACCGCCACCGCAACACAGCAGGTGCGCGAAGATGTACAGCGGATATTGGAGCTTGCAGCGCCGCTTTGCGTCGTTACGGGATTTGACCGACCGAATCTTCGGTTTGAAGTCATGCGCCCGAAGAATAAGCCTGCGGCGCTTTTGGAACTGGTGTCGGAGCGCCGCGGCAAAAGCGGTATTGTATACTGCGCAACGCGCAAAGATGTGGAAAAGGTTTGCGAGCTTTTGCAGCGTCAAGGATATGCGGCAACCCGATATCACGCGGGTCTGCCCGAGGTGGAGCGACACGCAAACCAGGACGATTTCGTTTACGACAAATACGACATTATGGTCGCGACCAATGCTTTCGGCATGGGAATCGATAAGTCCAACGTGGCGTATGTACTGCATTATAATATGCCGAAAAGTATGGAGGCGTATTATCAGGAGGCAGGGCGCGCGGGCAGAGACGGAGAGGGCGCGGAATGTATCCTGCTGTATTCTGCTGGCGATGTGCAGACGGCAAAATTCCTGATACAGCATACATCCGAAAATGAGGAACTGTCCGACAAACAGCGGCAGGCGGTTATCGAGCAGGATATGGCACGGCTCGATAAAATGATCGGCTATTGTAAGACCGATCGGTGTCTGCGCGGATATATTCTGGATTATTTCGGCGAGCCGCACGCTGTTTCTTGCGGAAACTGCGCAAACTGTGAGACTGCCGTGGAACGGGATATCACTACGGAGGCAAAGATGATTTTGTCGTGTGTGCGTCGGATGCACGATTATCTCGGATATTCACTCGGTGTTACATCTGTTGTGCGTGTATTGCACGGCAGCAGTGAAAAGCGCATTATGCAGTTGGGACTGAACACCCTCTCTACGTACGGTCTTATGCAAAATGCCGCTCGTGATTGGATCGGGGATATGATAGAGTGCCTGGAAATGCAGGGGTATTTGCATATTGATACCGCGCACGGCGGGGTTGCGCTTACCCAGCGCGCAGGAGCAATCCTTTTTCACGGCGAGACCGTAAAAATGCGGGTGCATGCAAAGCCCCAAAACAAGAAGAAACACACTTCGGATGTTCCTGCAAGCACTCCGGATGCAGACCTTCTTTTTGCCCTCAAAAATCTTCGTCTGCAGTTCGCAAGAGCGGAAAATGTGCCTGCCTATATCGTATTTTCCAATGCCGCATTGCAGGATATGGCAGCCAAGCGCCCCGTGACAATCGAAGATTTTCTCTCGGTTTCGGGCGTAGGCAAACATAAGGCCGATCGTTACGGCGAAGCGTTTGTTGCGGAGATTAAAAGGTACATAGTCAAGCAGGAGACGGATAAGGACATTGGATGAGCATAAAAGGCTGCGGTCGGCAGTGCAGCAATGAGATGCAGATGTATATAAAAGTCAAGTAAAACTTCGCACATCGGCGGTTGAATTTTATATAAAAAATATAATAAAAGTATTGACACTGACGTAACGTTATACCTTATACTTTGTAGAAGAGAGGTGATTTTATGAAAATGCATATCAAAGAATTCGCCGAGCTCACCGGGGTCAGCGTGCGCACACTGCATTATTACGATGAGATAGGGCTATTAAAGCCCGCATCTGTCGAGGAGCATAACGGTTATCGCTTTTACGACGAAAAATCCGTTGAGCGCATGCAAGAAATACTTTTCTACCGTGAACTTGACTTTGAACTCAAAAGCATTTCAGAAATTCTGTCCTCGCCAAATTATGATAAAAGGCAGGCGCTTTCCGATCAGAAAAGGCTTTTGATACTCAAAAAGGAACGGCTTGAAAGACTGATCGGCGCCATTGATCTTGCCGAGAAAGGAACCGTTACAATGAACGCATTTGACAATACCGATTATGAAACCGCCCGTAAGCAATACGAAGCTGAGGCTAAACAAAAATGGGGCGATACCGACGCTTATAAAGAGCATGAAAAGAAAACCGCAGGCTACACAAAAGACAAATGGCAGCAGGTAAACGATGCATTAAACGCTGTCCTTGCCAAATTCGGTGAGCGTAAGAACGACGGATACACTCCCGACGCATCCGAGATTCAGGCACTTGTCAAAGAATTGCAAAACCATATAACCGAAAATTACTACACCTGCACCGATCAGATCCTTGCATGCCTGGGGCAAATGTATGTTGCCGATGAACGTTTTAAAAACAATATCGACAAAAATGCCTCGGGCACTGCTGAATTTGTTGCAAAAGCAATAGAAATTTACTGTAAATAACGAAAACCCGATGCGCTGAAAAGTCATCGGGTTTTCTATTGCAAGCCAAGAGCGTTATCCGTTCAATCCGTATGTCCCCGTAAGTGGGTCTTGGAACAGCGGTATTTGCGGTGTGGCAAAAGTAAATACCACAAACGACATTCCGATCAAGCAGATTACCGCAAATGCAAGCCACGATCTCTTGCACCGCAGACGATCCTTTTGGAAAAGCCGTGTTTCTAAAAGAAACGCCACCGCCGCCGACACGAAGAAGATCGCAATGTTGACCCAGTCGGGAGATTTGCCAAATACGCCGTTGTAGGTGTAAAACAGGACGGGGATCAATACGAGTCCTGTCGCGATGCCTGCGAGCTTCACACACCAAAAGTTTTCGCTGTCTTTGAAAAATCGGCTCTGTATCAAAGCAAAAATAAACAGCGGAAAGAACAGCAGCTTCATGTGCTCCCAGGTGGATTCGTTCACGCCGGAAAACGGAGCAATCAGGATGCTTTGATCCATCCAGTCGTACAGAAAATGCAGCAGCGTTCCACCAAGCGTCGTCGCAGCAAAGCCCACAAATTGCCAAAGTGATAAATCTCGTTTCATATACTCGCCTTCTGTAATGCGTGATATGATATAGTATGCAGCAAAGTCATGAAAAAGAACAGGGA
>JAFTOT010000080.1 GCA_017463665.1 Clostridia bacterium
ACGCAACCGTAAACGGTCAGGCTGTAGCACTCGATTCCCCCGCGTTCATCGAAAATGACCGCACCTACATGCCCGTACGTTTCGTAGCAGAAACGCTCGGCGGCACCGTAGCATGGGACGGCGCAACCTCCACCGCAACCATCACCAAGTAAATACTTGCTAACAAAAAGGCAGACTGAACGGTCTGCCTTTTTTGCGTGCCGATCCTTTCCCCGCTTATATTTCCCGCTTTTTTGCCATATACTTATACTATCGGAAAGGGTGATATACATATATGCAAGTTACAAAAATTCATGCGGCGGGGAGCGATTATTTACTTTGCGAGGAAACGGTTTGCGCGGACGGCGGTACGGCACAGCGATTACTCGATCGGCGCGCGGGTATTGGTGCGGACGGTTTTTTGCTGCTTTCGGAAAAGCGGGGAGACGATGTTTATTTGCGACAGTTTTTGCCCGACGGCACGGAGGGGCGTCCCGATGCCGCCGCGCTGATCGCAGCGGCAAAGTATCTGTACGACGATGACCATACGAAATGCCATGTGGCGATTCGGACAGCCGATCGTATCTATGCGGTGCGTATTTCGGTGCTGCGCGGTCGGGTGCTGTGTGCATGGCTGACGATGCCGCCGATTGTGCCGAAACCGATGGAGCAGCTCAAATACTACCATGGTATCCGCGGAGAGGTCCTGCGCGCCTGCCTGACACATCCGCGCATCAGCATATACGAGCTTGGCGGGGCGCACGCGGTATTTCTGCTGGAAAGCTGTGCAGCATTGCGTGCCTTGCAGCTGCAAAGCGTGTGCCGCAGGCTGGAGGAAGTGCTGTTCTGGGGCGAGAACATCGATCTGCATTTTACAGCGATCTCGGGGGACAACGCGCTTTCCGTACGTTCCTGGCGATGTCGCGTGGGGGAGATGGGGGCAAGCGGCGAGGGCGCGGTGCTCTGCGCCTACGCTGCCACCGCCGCCGAGCTCTGCGACGCCCCGCGCATCATGGTAAAATACCCGAGCGGCAGCTTCTGCGTAGAGCTTTGCGGTAAAGAGGCTTCTCTTTGCGCAAAGTGCGAGACGGTGTTCGTCGGCGAAGCGGTATAGTGAAAGGGAGCCGAACATGATTCGGCTCCCTTGGTTTTATGTATTTTCGTGTAATAAATTTTCCAGTGCAAGCATGCTTTCTCTTGTCGGCTCGGGGAGATGACCGAAGCGGAAGGGGATACTGAGCTTGTCATACTTGACCTGGCAGATCTTGCGGAAGGGCAGCAGCTCGATCTTGTCTACATTCGGGTGCTGCTTTGCGATCTCGCGCAATGCAAGGATATTTTCCGCATTGTCGTTGTGCGTCGGAATGATGACCTGCCGCAAGGTGACGGGGATCCGCTTCTCACTTAGGTAATCGAGAAATGCCAGCGGCGTTTCGATCCCACAGCCGACATTTTCTCGGTAGAGTGCGTCGGTGGTGTATTTTATATCCAGCAAAACGCGGTCAGTGACATCGAGCACGGCTTTGCTCGCCGCACTCAGAATGCATCCCGAAGTGTCGAGACAGGTGTTGATCCCCTCGGCATGGCAGAGGGAGAAGACCTCGCGGACGAAATCGGGCTGGAGAAGCGGTTCGCCGCCCGAGATCGTGATGCCGCCGTCCTCTTTGAAGTATTCGCGGTAGCGAACGACCTTGTCCGCGATCTCGCGGGGCGTATAGACCGTGCCTGCACTTGGCGACCAAGTGTCCGGGTTATGGCAGCATCCGCAGCGCAGCGGACAGCCCTGCATAAAGACAACAAAGCGTACGCCCGGCCCGTCCAGAGTGCCGAGACTTTGCAGCGAGTGCACGCGCCCGGTTACAGCGGTCTCACTCATACGCTTTCGTGGAAGGTGCGGCTGATGACCTCACGCTGCTGCTCGCGAGAGAGCTTGTGGAAGTTGACTGCATAGCCGGAAACGCGGATGGTCAGGTTGGGGTATGCTTCGGGATCCTCGTAAGCCTTCATCAGCGTCTCACGGTTGAGTACATTGACGTTGATGTGGTGCGCTTTCTTTGCAAAGTAACCGTCGAGGATGGTAACGAGGTTGTCGATGCGCTCGTCTGCGGTTCTGCCGAGTGCCTCGGGCGTGATAGAGAAGGTATTGGAAATACCGTCGCGGCAATCATCGTAGTCCAGCTTTGCAACCGAGTTGAGGGATGCAAGCGCGCCGTTTTCCTCGCGGTTGTGCATGGGGTTGGCACCGGGGGCAAAGGGTGCCGCAGCTTTTCTGCCGTCGGGGGTAGCGCCCGTGTGCTTGCCGTACATGACATTGGAGGTGATGGTCAGCACCGAGAGAGTGTGGATCGCCTTGCGGTAGGTCGGCGTCTTGCGCAGCTCGGTGATCACGCGGTGCGTCATCTCCTTGGCGATCAGGTCTACGCGGTCATCATCGTTGCCGAATTTCGGGAAGTCGCCCGTGGTCACAAAGTCGGTGATAAAGCCGTTTTCGTCCTTCACGGGTGTAACATTTGCAAACTTGATCGCGCTCAGCGAGTCGGCTACGACAGAAAGTCCCGCGATGCCGAACGCCATAAAGCGGTCCACATAGGTGTCATGCAGCGCCATCTGCGTCTTTTCATAGGCGTACTTGTCGTGCATGTAGTGAATAATGTTCATGGTGTTTACATACAGGCGGCAGAGCCAGCAGAGATAGATCTCATAGCGCTCCATGACCGTGTTGTAGTCGAGCTTGTCGCCCGTAAGTACGGGCATCTGCGGGCCGATGTGCATACCGCTCGTGGTGTCGTAGCCTCCGTTGATGGCGATGAGCAGCAGCTTTGCAAGGTTGCAGCGTGCGCCGAAGAACTGCATCTGCTTGCCCACTTTCATTGCCGAAACGCAGCAAGCGATCGCATAGTCGTCACCGTAGATGGGGCGCATCACGTCATCGTTCTCATACTGGATGGAGTCGGTGTCGGCAGAAACCTTTGCACAGAACTTCTTGAAGTTCTCGGGCAGGGAAGTGGACCAGAGCACCGTCAGGTTCGGTTCGGGCGAGGAGCCGAGGGTGTAGAGCGTGTTGAGCATGCGGTAGCTGTTCTTGGTGACAAGCGTTCTGCCATCCTCGCCCATGCCGCCTACTGCCTCCGTGATCCACATGGGGTCGCCGCCGAACAGCTCGTTGTATTCGGGTGTGCGCAGATGGCGGGCAATACGCAGCTTCATGACAAAGTCATCCATCAGCTCCTGTGCGCCCTCCTCGGTGAGGGTGCCGTTTGCGATATCGCGCTCAATGTAGATGTCAAAGAAAGTGCTGGTTCTGCCAAGCGACATCGCGGCACCGTTTTGCTCCTTGATCGCGCCGAGGTATGCAAAGTAGGTCCACTGGATCGCTTCGCGCGCATTGGATGCGGGCTCGCTGATATCAAAGCCGTACATCGCCGCCATTTCTTTCATGTAGCCGAGGAATGCGATCTGCTGGTAGAGCTCTTCGTTGAGACGGATCTCGTCGGTGTTGAATGCGTTTTCGGCAAGGCGCGCCTTGTCCTTCTTCTTTTCTTCGATCAGCTTGTTTACGCCGTACAGAGCGACGCGACGATAGTCGCCGATGATGCGTCCGCGTCCGTAAGCATCGGGCAGACCGGTGATGACATGGCACTTGCGCGCCGCACGCATTTCATCGGTGTACGCACGGAAAACGCCGTCGTTATGCGTGGTGCGGAACTTGAATTCCTCTTCCACCTTGGTGCTGAGCTTGTAGCCGTATGCTTCGCAAGCCTGACGCGCCATGCGCATACCGCCGAAGGGGTTGACGCCGCGCTTGAGCGGTCGGTTGGTCTGCATACCTACGATGATCTCGTTTTCCTTATCAATATATCCGGGCGCGTAGCTGGTCAGCGAGGACACGGTCGCGGTGTCGATGTCCAGAACGCCGCCGTACTGTCTTTCCAGCATGAACAGCGACTCCAGCTTTTTCATCATGCCCTTGGTACGCTCCGTAGCGCCTGCCAAAAACTTGGCATCGCCCTCGTACGCCTTGTAGTTGGTCTGGATGAAATCACGCACGTTGATCTCGTCCTGCCAAGCACCTCCGTTAAAACCATTCCAATTCTTGTGTTGCATTTTTTCCTCCTTCTGTGGGATCGCCAAGCAAACAAAAAAGGGCGAACCCAGCTTCTTTTTTAAAAAACTGAATCGCCCAGACGGTCGGCATATAAACCTTTACATTCCCCCGCGGTAATCCGCGAAATCCGTCAGTCATGTAAAAGATGTAACTTTATTATACAGAAAAGTTTTCGCTTTGTCAATTCAAAAGTTGCTAAAAAAGAAAGGAAATTTTTGTGTAGGGAAAAAAGCATCGTTTACGGAATGAACGACATCTCCCCGCGAGATCCCGCTGCGCGCTTTTAAAACAAGTTTCAAAGTTCGACTGCGGGCATACGCCCTCCGCTCAAGATGACAAGCGGGGATTGCTGCCGACTGCTGCATGCCGCCCCGTCCGCGTCATTCTGAGCGAAGCCAGAGGCGAAGTCGAACTTTTGCGAAGCAAAAGCGCGCAGCGGAATCTCGGACGGAGATGTTGGTCGGCAGGTACTGTTTTACGGCTGCAAAGAGAGCAAAGTATCTATTACATACGCTGTGATATTGTTGTCATATCGGGCTTTGGGATTTTGCTCATGGTTTAAATACGGATATGTAGTTCTATCAAAACGATAATTCTTCATAACGAACTTATCAAATATAAGCTTTATGGGTGCATCATCGCAAATGCCGCTCGAACAATACGAAAAGATCGCAGTTTTCTTGTTTAGCAAAGGATTATGGTCGGTATTCATTACGCCGGGATCGAAAAGCACACTGGTCATACGCTCAAACAGTGCGGTCAATCGAGAAGGGATCGATGCATACACAGGCGAGATGATGAACACTGCATCTGCCGTGACCATTTTGTCGAATATTTCCTGAAACGTATCGTCTTTTGTTTGCGGTAATACGCAACGACCTGTTTTTGCACAACAATGGCAGGAAGTGCAGCTTTCCACCTTGTTATCTGCCATGTGAATAAAATCAAAATCAAAAACATTCGCATATTGGCGCATGGCAGTTTCGATCTCTGCGTTCTTTCCGCCGATTCTGTGCGAACCGAAAATCACCGCAATTTTCATATTTTTTCTCCCTCTTCAACATCTTCTCCGTCGCCAAAGTCGAAAAACTTGCCCTCGACGGTCACGAGCATGCCGGTGTTGCCTTCGATGCATTTTTCAAACATCTCTTTTGAGACCTCGTGTTCTATCCTCTCCCCGCTGTCGGTGAGAAAGGTAACAAAATATGCAACCTCGCCTGTATGCTTTCCGATCTTCACGATCTCCCATTGCTTGGAGACGACCGTCGCACCGACCGCATCCGCGGGCGGCAGTTCGATCGGCTCGTCGAGCGTGGCGGCGGTTTCTTCCTCTGTGCCGCAATAGTCGCCGCGCAGCCACCGCACGACGGAAGTGCAGGCGAGAACTACAAGCGCAACGGCGAAGCATATACATATAAATAGGATCAAATAGACTTCCATGATGGTGCGCTCCTTGTGCAGAGATAGAACCTTTGGTATTCAGTATAGCATATACAAATGTAAAAATCAAGTGGAGCTATTGACGTTTAAAAATGGAATGAAACCATTTTTTTATCTTGGATTCTTTCTTTACCGGTTGTAATCTGCTTGGATCTAAAGGAATACCATTTTGCAGAAACGCGTCGCATTTGCACATGATATCGTCCATATCATAATAATATCCGCTCTTGGCTACTTCGTAATAATCGCCGAGCAGATACATAGTCTGCCACGGTTCGTCAAAATATTTGTCTGTGCCGTATGCGATCTGAAACATTATATCTATGAGCTGATCTATCGGCATTTTTTCATCATAATATTTACGGCGCAAAAACGAAAGCACATATTGAAACACCGTGTCATAGTCGATTTCGGATTCGTTTACTTGCTGTATATATTCTTTCAAAACAGAAAGAGACCGACAGAGATCAGAACCGCAGAACGCAAGGTTCAGGATAATATCCGTAATAGGTTCTTGCTTTTTAAGTGCGGCATCCACAAAAGCGTCCAATTCTTCGGTATATCCGCAAATGAGCAGCAATCGGAAGTAAACTGCCTGTTCATATGTCATAGCTCTGCCCCCTTTGCTTTATTTATACCATAAAAAATAAAGAAATACAATCACAAATAGGATATTTGCATCGTGCCACACGGAGAACGAGAGCTTCTCTCGGTGCTTGAAAAGGTAGTAAAAATGGATGCTATGTCAAATGCGTTTGAACTCTCGCGAGCAGTGAAATCGTTCACTTTGCTCACGGTGAAATCTTCGCTCGCGCTCAGGTGAAATCGAAACCTTGCGGTTTCGGTGAAATCAAATCCACCCATCCGCCGTCGAGGCGGATTTCACTGCCCGAAGGGCAATTTCACCGACGAAGACGATTTCACCCACCCGAAAGGGTGGATTTAGTTGAAAAAAGCACATTGCATTCGCAATGTGCTTTTTTCTGGCGGAGAAGGAGAGATTCGAACTCTCGAACCGTGTTACCGGTTACGCGATTTCCAGTCGCGCGCCCTCGACCAACTAGGCGACTTCTCCTTGTTGCTCACAACAGCTTTTATATAATAGCACAAAGAAAAACAAAAATCAAGTACCATTGCGAAATTTTTTGAAAATTCTTTGGATTTTTTACAAACTTTTGCAAAACGGGCATATACTGATAGAGATTTACTTATTAAAGGGAGGAATCGTATGGCGAAAACTTATTTCCCCGGGGCAAATACGGGGCGGGGATTTGTTTCCCGCTTTGGCGGTATTATCCCGCCGTGGGAGAAACCGCAGTACACTTACGTGCTCAAAGGCGGTCCCGGTGTCGGAAAAAACACACTGATGAAAACAGTGGCAAGTCGCGCTGTGCAGAAGGGGTATACGGTAGAGGAATTTCACTGCGCGAGCGATCCCGACAGCCTTGACGCCGTGCGTGTTACCGAGCTCGGCATCGTTTTGCTGGACGGTACCGCGCCGCACAGCATTGATCCGGTCTTGCCGGGCGTGGACGAGGAGATCCTTGACCTCGGATATTTTAAAAATCGAAAGGAATTCGCCCTGCATCGCGGAGAGCTGCAGGCATTGTTTCGGGAGAATAAAGCGCACTATGATGCGGCGTATGCTTTTCTCGGCGCGGCGTATGCTTTGAAAAAGCAAGCGATTGCGGCGGCGAAAACGGTGGTAGACATGGATAAAATGCGCTGCCGGCTTTCGGAAACTTTTGCGGATGCCAAAGAGGGAGCGGTTCGCGCGTTGTTTGCGCGTTCGGCAACGCCGCTCGGCGTGGTTGATTATACCGAGACCTATCTGCCGAACGACACGCTGTTGCTTTCGGGCATTGTCGGTGAGATCGCTCTTGCTGAGGCGGAAAAGCTGCTCGCGGGCAAGCGTGCCGAAATCTTCTATGACTTTATTCTGCCCGAGCAGCCGCGCACAGTGATCGCAAGCGGCAGAGCAATCGCTCTCGGAGAGGGCGGGGAAACGCTCCAAGAACTTTGTGCTGCGCCGCTGCCCGACCATGTTGTCTTTTGTTTGGAGCAGACGAAAATTCTGGTAGAGCACGCCACGGAAGAGCTTGCCAAATCGCTGGCAACGCACGATGCCATTGAAGCGATCTACCATCCCTACGTCGATTACGACCGCGTCAACACCGAACGGGAGATCCTCTTGAAAACTTTGGGGATATAGTGATAGACAAAGTGCAAATCCCCCCTGCTGTGCGGCAGGGGGATTTTTTCACGCGGCGGTGGCGAAATCATATTCGCACATGCTTATTCTCAGTTTTTTCACCAATACAATTGACTTTGCGGTGCGGTTCCTTTATAATATAATAATGTTAAATTTATGAAGGATGAAAAAGATGAAGGCAGTCAAACGGTTTTGTGCGTATTATCGCCCTTATTTGAAAACTTTTGCATTCGATATGCTTTGTGCGCTCGGCGTTGCGCTCTGCAATCTGATCTACCCCAAGCTTACCGGTGAGATCATTGACGAGTTTATTCCGAGTAAAAATGTTAAGCTGATCCTGATCATGGCGGCGGTGCTGGTCGTGCTGTATTTCCTCAAGAAGCTGATGAATTACTTCATTCAGGATTATGGTCACCGCATGGCATCCGAGATGCAGGCAGATATGCGCCGCGACCTGTTTGATCATATTGAAAAGCTCCCGTTTACCTTTTTTGACAATAACAAGACCGGTGCGCTGATCTCACGTATCGTGGGCGACCTCTTGGACGTCTGCGAGCTTGCGCACCACGGTCCCGAGGATCTCTTCCTTGCGATCGTGCTGCTGGTCTCCTCTTTTATCCTGATGGCAGAGGTCAACCTCTGGCTGACGCTGATCATTTTTATCTGCATTCCGTTTATGGTCGCGTTTGCCATGCATATGCGCGGCAAGATGAGCAAGGAATTCAAGGCGATGCGCGCCGAGAACGCGGTCATCAATGCCACGATCGAAAACAGCCTCACGGGTGTGCGCGTGACCAAGGCATATGTTGCGCGCGACTACGAAAACGAGAAGTTTGACGGCGTGACAAAAACATATGTTTCTGTCCGCGCCCGTGCGCTGCAGGCGATGGCACAGTTCCACAGCACCTCTACCTTTATGTTTGACCTGCTCAAGCTCTTGGTGCTGGTTTGCGGCGGTCTGTTCAGCATCTACGGCGAGATCACGCCCGGTGATTTCGCGGCATTCCTCCTGTATGTCAACGTCTTTACCGATCCGATCAACCGTCTGGTCAACTTTGTTGAGCAGTTCCAAAACGGCATGAGCGGCTTTGAACGCTTCTGCTCGATCATGGATACCCCTGTGGAGACGGATAAGCCCGATGCCAAACCGCTGGAGAGTGTCAAAGGCGAGATCGCGTTCGACAATGTTTCTTTCCGTTACGGCGATTCGCGGGAGATCCTGCACGAGCTTTCGTTCAAGGTCGCACCCGGCAGAACGCTGGCGCTGGTAGGTCCTTCGGGCGGTGGCAAGACCACGATCTGCAACATCATCCCGCGCTTCTACGATATTGAGGGCGGCAGCGTCACCATTGACGGCACCGACATCCGCGATGTTACGCTGGATTCGCTGCGCAGCAAGGTCGGCATCGTCTCGCAGGATGTGTTCCTCTTTGACTCCACCATCCGCGACAACATCTGCTACGGATCGGGCAAGGTCAGCGACGAGGAGATGATCGCCGCGGCAAAGCGTGCCAACATCCATGACTATATTATGACGTTGCCCGACGGCTACGACACGCAGGTCGGCGAGCGCGGTGTCAAGCTCTCGGGCGGACAAAAACAGCGTGTAGCGATCGCGCGTGTCTTCCTCAAAAATCCGCCGATCCTCATTCTCGATGAAGCAACAAGCGCTCTTGATAACGCGACCGAACAGCAGATCACAAAGAGTCTGGACGAGCTCTCGGAGGGCAGAACCACTATCGTTGTTGCGCATCGCCTTTCCACCGTGAAAAAAGCCGACGAGATCATCGTTATGACCGACGATGGCATCAAAGAGCGCGGCGACCACGAAGCGCTCATAAAAGTCGGCGGCATTTACAAAGACCTTTACGAATATCAATTCCGTGTATAAAATCTAAGGAGAAATACCATGTCTAACAAAACCGAGCCCCGCGTGCTGCAGGGCACTATGGAGCTGCTTCCCCCCGATCAGATTCTGTTCAACAGAATGTATGATACCATCCGCGAGGTGTACGAGAGCTTTGGTTTCCTGCCGCTCGATACCCCCGTACTCGAGTACTCGAATGTTTTGCTTGCAAAGGCGGGCGGTGAGACCGAAAAGCAGATCTACCGCTTTACCAAGGGCGACACCGACTTGTCGATGCGCTTTGACCTGACCGTGCCGCTGGCGCGCTATGTTGCGCTGCACAAGGCGGATCTTGTTTTCCCGTTCAAGCGCTATCAGATGAGCAAGGTATACCGCGGCGAGCGTCCGCAGAAGGGACGTTTCCGCGAGTTCTATCAGTGCGATATCGACATCATCGGCTCCGAGGAGCTGGATCTCATGTACGATGCCGAGATGCCCGCAGTCATTTACAACGTATTTACTAAGCTGAATTTCGGCGAATTTGTGATTCGCATCAACAACCGCAAGGTGCTCAACGGCTTCTTCTCTTCGCTCGGACTTGCAGACAAGATCGGTGACATTCTGCGCACCATTGACAAGCTGGAAAAGATCGGCGCAGAGAAAGTTATGGCAGAGCTCGCTGAATTCGGCGTAGACGGTGCGGCTGCGGATAAGATCTTGAACTTTATCAGCATCAGCGGCACGAACGCAGAAGTGCTGGACGCACTGAGCAAAGTGGAGTGCGCCGATGAGACCTTTAAGACGGGCGTAGACGAGCTCGCAAAAGTCGTTTCCTACGCGTATATGTACGGCATCCCCGAAAAGAATATCGCCATCGACCTCACCATCGCACGCGGTCTCGATTACTACACGGGTACCGTTTACGAGACCAAGATGGTGGACTATCCCGCGCTCGGCAGCGTATGCTCGGGCGGTCGCTACGACAACCTCACCGGCTACTACACCGATGACCGCCTGCCCGGTATCGGCATTTCGATCGGTCTCACGCGCCTGTTCTCGCAGCTTCGCAGCGAGAATATCATCTCGGATGACCGCAAGAGTCTGACCGACGTGCTCTTTATCCCGATGGATAAGAACCACATCGAATTTGTTCTGGAGAGCGCGGCAACCATGCGTGCCGCAGGGCTCAATGTGGACGTGTACTGCCTTGACAAGGGCATGAAGCCGAAGATGAAGTTTGCCAACCGCAGCGGCATTCCGTATGTTGCACTGGTCGGCGACAGCGAAGCGGAGGCAGGTAAGATCATGCTGAAAGACATGACCACCGGCGAGCAGGAGCTGCTCACCGCAGCCGAAGCGGCAGAAAAGATCTCGAAATAAGAAAAGGCGGCTTTTGCCGCCTTTTTGCCTTTGACATAGGAGAAAAAGATGCTCGAAGTTTTATACAGTGACAAGTCTATTGCCGTGATCGTCAAGCCTGTCGGGCTGCTGAGCGAGGACGGTGCGGTGGGGGAGAGTGTATGCCCGCTTATCCGCGAGATGCCGGGGGTGCGCGAAGTGTACCCCGTGCACCGACTCGACCGCGCGGTCGGCGGCGTGATGGTGTACGCACTGACCAAAAAGGCAGCCGCAGCACTTTCGGCAGCGGTCGCCGAAAACAAGCTGCAAAAAGTCTATCTCGCCGTGGTACACGGCACGCCCGAACCGCCTGCGGGGGAATATACCGATCTTTTGTTCAAGGATGCGCGAAAAAACAAAAGCTACGTCGTTACTCGCGAGCGAAAGGGTGTAAAGCGTGCTTCGCTTGCGTATGAAACGCTTGATACCGTGGGCGGACTTTCGCTTGTGCGCATTACGCTGCACACGGGCAGATCGCATCAGATCCGCGTGCAGTTTTCCTCGCGCAAAATGCCGCTTGTCGGCGACGGCAAATACGGCGCTGTCGATCATGCAAAAGAGATATGCCTGTTTTCGCACGCGCTGACTTTTTCGCACCCCGAAAACGGCAGGGAAATGCATATTTCGGCACTGCCGAGCGGCGGGGAATGGTCTCGATTTTCGATGCCGAAATGATTTTTGCAATATTTTTCTATTTTGTTCATACAGGCATCACAAAGGTGTGTTTTAATAGGAATGCTTTAAGGTTCAATTAAGAAGATTTTATTCCGGAGGCAAATTATGGCTGATACAGCGGTTAAGAAGAGAAAGAGAAAGGGTAAGAAAAAGTGGATCGTCCTTGTGCTGATCCTTTTGCTCGCGGCGGCAGTGTTTATCGTGCCGCGGTATATGCTGCAAAAGAGCGGCGTCGGTATGTCGATCTATTCCGGCGATATTTACGCGGTGGCAAATCGCGACGTTGCCGATACCATCAGTGCAACGGGACTCATTGAAAGCGATGAGGACACGACCAAAAAAGTGTACTCCACGATGACGTATAAGATCGACACGATCTCGGTATCGCTCGGTGACAAGGTAAATGCGGGCGACGTGCTCTGCACCTACGAGACCGAAACGCTGGATCGCGCCATCCGCGAAAAGGAACTTTCCATGACGTCCTCGCAGAAGGCGGCGGCGCTGAATCTTTCTTCGGCAAAGCTGAACTACGATACATACCTCGCAGGACTCAATGACGGCACAAACGCAACGCTGAAAAATGCGCAGTCTGCCTATGACAGTGCCCACGATAAATACGAGGAGGCGAAAGAGGATCTCGAGGAATACCTCGCAAAGAACGACAGCGCCGAGATCATTTCGCTCAACTCCGCAAAACGTGCGCTCGATAATGCGCAGGAGCAGTACGACGATCTGAAAAAAGAGCTGGACAACGGCACCAATGCCGATCTCATTACGGCAAGGCGCTCGCTCAACACCGCGCGTGATAACTACGAGACTTACCGCGATGATTTTGAATCCGAGGACGCTTCCTACCTTGTAAGCGCGGACAATGCAGTGGATAAAGCGTATGACGCATACAGGGATGCGCAGAAAAAGCTGGAAAAGCTGCAGGATACGCTGGACGGGCTGGAGGATACGCTCCGTGAGGAAATGGCAAAGCCCGAAAAGTCGGAGGGCGGTGCCGGCAGCCCGACGGACGAAACCGTAACCACCGAAGCGGTGGATACGCAGGATCCGAGCAAGATCGAGCGTCTGGAGGGAGAGATCACCGAGACAGCCGCAGAGATCTACGCACTGCAGGAGTCGATCGATGTTCTGTACGATGCCTATGTTACGGCAGATGAAACGCGCGCCAAGACATATGCTTCTGCGGATGCAACGCTGAAAAACTATAAGACCACCTACGAAAATGCAAGAACGGTATATGAAACGACCAAGAAAAAGCTTGAAGATATGCTGGACAGCTACGAGGATTCTTTGATCAGCGCGCAGGAAAACTATACGAGCGCCAAGGAAGCGGTGGATAAGCAGATCGAAGCCTATGAGAACGCGCTGACTGCAGCAGAGCGCAGCCTTTCGGATGCCGAAAATTCGCTGACCAATGCGAAGATCACCACCGAGAATCAGCTGAAAAGCTATCGCATCGCGTATGACAATGCCAAGAACAACACCAATACCGATCTGGCAGACTATCAGCTCGCCAACCTGTATGAAGACCTCGGTAAGACGACGGTGACCGCACCGATCTCGGGCACGGTTACGGCAGTGTATGCAAACGAGGGCGAGACGGCGAGCGGCGTTATGTTCGTGATCGAGGACACCGAAAATCTGGTCATTACCTCCAAGGTAAAGGCGTATGACCTCGATCAGGTCAAGGTGGGCATGCCCGTAAAGATTAAGACGGATGCTACCGGCAGCGATGTGTTCTACGGTGTGATCGAGACGATCTCGCCCACCGCGACAAAGGATGCGACGGGCTCGGTGCTCTCGACCAACGATGCAGAGTTTGAGACAGTCGTGCGTGTCACCGACAAGAGCGACCTCCTGCGTATCGGTGTGAGCGCACGCATTGAATATGTCATCAACGAGGCAAAGGATACAACGGTCGTACCCGAGAGCGCGATCCTCTCCGATGCAGAGGGCAGCTATGTGCTGAGCGTTTCCGAGGATGCCGAGGGGAATATTCTGCTGACGCGCACTGCGGTGGAGATCGGTGTGAGCGACGGCATCTACACTGCTATTTCCGGTGTGGAAGCGGGCGTACGCATCGCGGACAATGCCGAGAATTACCAAGCGTTGATCGGACAGCCGCTGACACTTTCCAATGTGGATATCCATGCTTCCGATGATATGTTTGCAGCCATGATGCAGATGCGCGGCAATATGATGGGAGGCTAATCATGCCGAAGACCATTATTGAAATGCACGGCATCCGCAAGAGCTTTTACATCGGCGAGCCGCATGAACTGGAGATCCTGCACGGCATTGATCTCACGGTTCATGAAGGGGAATTCGTCTCCATCGTCGGCGCATCGGGCAGCGGTAAGTCCACGCTGATGAACATCATCGGCGTACTCGACCGTGCGACCGAGGGAACATACACCCTCGACGGGGAGCCTGTTGAAGACGCGGGCGATGATGAGCTCTCTGCCATCCGCAACCGCAAGATCGGCTTTGTATTTCAGACCTTCAATCTGATCCCGCGTACCAGCGCGCAACTGAATGTGGAACTGCCGATGATGTACGCGGGTGCGTCGAAACGTGTCCGCGCCGCACGTGCAAAAGAACTGCTCGAAATGGTGGAAATGTCCGAGCGTGCTCTGCACATGCCCAATGAGCTGTCGGGCGGACAAAAGCAGCGCGTTTCCATCGCGCGTGCGATGGCTAACGATCCCGCGATCCTCCTTGCCGATGAGCCGACGGGTGCGCTCGATTCCAAGACGGGACGCCTTGTTATGGATCTGTTCCATAAGCTGAATAAAGAGCAGGGAAAGACCATTGTGCTGATCACGCACAACAATGAGCTCGCTGCCGAGACCGACCGCATCTTCACCATGCGTGACGGCGTCCTTTCGGAAGGGGAGGCGGTACGATGAATTTTAAAGAGAATATACGCCTTGCCTGGGAGGGGATCCGCGCGGGAAAAATGCGTGCCTTTTTGACCATGCTCGGCATCATTATCGGTATCGCCTCGGTTCTTGGCATCCTGACGCTCGGTGACGGTCTGACGGGCAGTATCAATGAGCAGATGAGCACGCTCGGCGCGACCAATATCTATGTCATGCTGCAATCCAAGTCTACCGAACGGGAGGGCGGCATGCGTGCGTATGAGGAGAGCGATCTTATCACCGATGAAATGATCGCCGATCTGCGCAGCCGTTATGATTCCTCGATCGATTACGTCAGCCTTTCCGTTTCGCTCGCTTCGGGCACGGCAAAGGACGGCGATCTCTATGCCAACGTGTCCGTCAGCGGTATCAACGAAGAATACTTCGCGGCAAACGACATGGATCTGCTGCGCGGACGCGAGATCAATACGGAAGATATCGATTCCAACCGCATGAATGCGGTCGTTTCGGATAAACTCGTGGAGAAAATGTTTTCCGGCGACGAGCAGGCGGCGCTCGGCAGCGAGATCGTGGTGTACACCTCGTTTGAGATCTACACTTTCCGCATTGTCGGTATTTACAAGTATGAGCAGACCATTATGAATTTTTCGATGTCGGCAGAGGCGGACGTGCAGACCGATGTGTATATTCCGCTTTCCACGGCGAAACAGCTCGCAGGTGCGGATGACGGCTACGCTTCGATCACGATCGTGGCGAACCCCGAGATCGACAGCGCAAATTTTGCGACCGTTGCGACCAATTATCTCAATAAGTACTATGCGGATAACCAGAATTTCAGGGTCAGCTCCATGAGCATGGAGAGCATGCTCTCTACGGTGGATACCATGATGGAAACCGTCAATATCGCCATCGCGGTGATCGCGGGCATTTCGCTGCTTGTAGGCGGCATCGGCGTTATGAACATCATGCTGGTGTCGGTCACCGAGCGTACCCGTGAGATCGGCACGCGCAAGGCGATCGGCGCCACCAACGGTCACATCCGCATCCAGTTTGTCACCGAGAGCGTGATCATTTGTCTGATCGGCGGTGTGATCGGTATTATCCTCGGTACGGCGCTCGGCTATTTCGGTGCAAGATTGCTCGGCGTCACCGCGTTTCCGAGCCTTTGGCATATCGCGCTTGCTGTTGGATTCAGTATGGCAATCGGTATCTTTTTCGGATATTATCCCGCTAACAAGGCAGCTAAACTCGACCCGATCGAAGCGCTGCGATACGAGTAAAACGGTTCTGCTGCGGCACGCGCATACGATCTTTTTTACACGACCCCGATTATTTTCGTATAATGACCAAAAAGGAGCCATCGGCTCCTTTTTTGGTGCGAAAAGTTATGCATAGGTGCAAAAAAGTCTAAAAATATGTTCAAAACGCCGAATTTTTTGAGATTTTAATCCATTTTTAAAGGAAAAGATCCGTTTGCAGTTTGAAAAGAATGGCATGTTGCACAAACTTGGCGAATCAATTGAACGTTTTTGATGCAGATATATCTACCATTTTGCACAAAGCGCAATTTTTTTACATATGTGCAAACGGCACCCAAAAGCGGGCGGTTCGGAAATTTGACTTTATGAACAAAATCTACTATAATATAAGAGATGAAAGCCATCTTCTGTGTGCGATTTTACCAAATAAAATTTTCCACAGAGAGGGAATAAGGAGGAAAACTTATGCAAAAGAGAACATTGGGCATCGCTTTGGCGCTCTGTCTGCTTCTGGGCGTGCTGATGGCAATGCCCGCGGCAGCGGCAGATGTGATCACCATCGCTACAGCGGATGATCTGCTGAAGCTGATGAATCAGGAGGACGGATATCCTTTGGACGGTAACTATCTGGTGACCGCGGATATCAATCTTGCCGGCAAAACGCAGCAGCCGATCGGTAATCACCCCGATACGAACATCTTCACCGGTACTTTTGACGGCAACGGCCACACGATCAAAGGTCTTGCAATCAATTCTACCGCGAATTACACCGGTTTCTTCGGAACAGCCGGCAGGGGCGCAACGATCAAGAACCTGACGCTTGAAGGTTCGGTTACCTCTACGAAGAATGCTACCGGCGGTCTTATTGGCTACGGTCGCGAAACGTTGACTGTTGAGAACTGCGTAGTGAATGTCACCGTTACAGGTGTAGCACGCGCAGCAGGTATTATCGGCGGATATGATGCTTATCTGCTTGACTCCACGCTCACTGTTGCCAATTGTATCAACAATGGTGACATCACCGGATCGAGCGAGCAGCCCGCCGGTATTATCGGTCGTATTATCAATGAAAGAGATGCCGCAAACTTTACACTATCCATTATCGGTTGCGTGAATAACGGAGACATCAGCGGCAAGACGTATGCTTCCGGTATTCTGGCGACCTACAGCGGAAAAAAGAGTGCAACCGTAGAGATCAAGAATTGTATCAACGCGGGCGCGATCGAAGGTAATGGATATAACGCCGGCGTGGTCGGTATGGCCAAGGCGGATTCCGGAACTGTAGCGATCACGATTGAAGGCTGTATGAACCTGTCTACCGGTACGGTTACCGGTCCCAGCTTTATCGGCGGTATCGGAGGTCGTCTCGAAACGGCTGTAGCTACAGGTTCCATTGCCGTAACCAAGTGTCATAACTATGCAGCTATTACCAGCACAGCCTCCACCAGCTACGTATTTAACGGCGGTATTGCCGGTATGGTAACCGCAAGCAATGGTCCCATCACGATCTCGCAGTGCTATAACGACGGTACCGTGACCGGTCATTCTGCTAAAGAGGTTTGCGTAGGCGGTATCGTAGGTTACGCAAGATCCCTCAACGTTGCCGAAATCGTTACAGTCAGCGATTGTTGGAACAACGGAGCAGTTACGACCGCTTCTTCCACCAATGCAACGAAATACGGCGGTATGGGCGGTATTGTAGGCGGCTTCCCCAATGCTGAATCTGCAAAGGCAGCTTTAACTTCTGTTATGACCGACTGTGTGAACACGGGTACGGTAACAGCCGCCGGTACGGGCACGACCGCAGCCGATGTTATCGGTCTCTCCCCCAATGCGAATGCTACCGCTCTGGCAACTAACTATTCCAAGAGCGGCGATACTTGGACCGACGGTACCGGCAAAGTTGTTACTACGCTCGACGGTCTTTCCGATTCTGTTTGGGATAATGCAACTACCAATCCTACTCTGGTACATACGCATGTATGGGGCGTCTCTGCGGACGATGCAACCGTACACGAGTGCATGATCTGCGATCAAGCATCCGAGGCGCATAATTATGTATCCCTCGGCAATGCTTCGGATCTGCATATCTGCGAAGATTGCGGTTATGCGGAATCGCATGCTTGGCTTGCGGGTGCAACCGCGCACAGCTGCGAGATCTGCAGTGGCTCTGCAGCACATAGCTGGGTAGACAAGAGTGCAGACGAGCATGAGTGTGCCTTCTGCGGCAAGACGGACGGACACGGCTATGCCGATTATGCCTGCGAAGGCTGCGGCAAGGATCAGCCCGTGATCGATCTGACGGTTACCAAGCTTTGCGTAGTACCCGGCATTGAGTACTGCAATCTTTCCGGTAAGCTGGCGGGTGCAGAGGTACAGGTCGACTTTGATGAGATCGTTGTCACCAAGGACGGCGAAAACTGGGTCGCATCGAACCTGAAGCTGACCGGCAGCGATGCAGAACATTACGTGCTGACAAGCACCACATTCGTTATGACAGATGTTCCCCCGGATTATTGGATCACGATCGAGGTCGAAAACGGTACCGCTTCGCAAACGGAGATCTACAAAGGTCAGTCCTATTCCGTAACCGTAACTGCAAATGCTCCGGCAAGAGGCGAACAGTTTGCAGGTTGGCTCCTGAATGACGGCACAGAGTTTGTCAGCACTTCGAGCACGTACACCATCAGTCGTGTTTTTGCGACCGATGATATCACTCTGACTGCTGTATATGAGCCGATCCCCGGTGGCGGCGCGGGCACGGGCAACAGCAGCAATGTTGCGCTTGTACTGGCACTGGCATGCAGAAACAACCAGAAGTGCGTTGTTACGATCAAGTCTACCGGTGCAGACGACCATGAAGCGATCACGGTAAAGAAGGGTGCTGTACTGACTCTGCCTGCAGCTCCTACCAAGAACGGATACACCTTTATCGGTTGGTTCAAGGACATCAACGGCACGAAGCCTTTTGATTTCAATACCAAGATTTCCGGCAATGTATCCATCTATGCTAAGTGGGTCAAGAACTAAGCTTTAACAACAATAAAAGCGGGCACCGCAAGGTGTCCGCTTTTGTGTCTTTTATATTCTGTAGAAAAAAGCTTCAGCAGAGGCTTTTTTATTAGATTTGCCCGTATTTTTGCAGGTGTTTTTTGATGGCTTCAAAGGATTGCTCGCTGATGTCGTGCTCGATCTTGCAGGCGTCTTCGGCGGCGGTCTCTTCATCTACGCCGAGATAGGTCAGGCATTTTGTCAGCAGTGTATGGCGTTCATAGATGCGCTCGGCAACCTCGCGTCCCGCATCGGTCAGTTCCAGTGCGCCGTCCGCGCCCATGGTGAGGTAACCGCCGCTTTTGAGAAGTCCGACCGCGCGGCTGACGCTCGGCTTGGAATACCCCATATGCTCGCACACGTCGATCGAACGCACGATGCCGCCTTTTTTGGAGAGAACGAAAACGGTCTCAAGATACATTTCCCCCGATTCCTGTAAATGCATGCCAAGACCTCCTTTATAGTATTAATAGTATTGTACCACTTTTCTGTGAAAATAGCAAGATGGGTATTGTGAATTTTTAAACAAAAATTGTGCAAATGCGGATAAAACTTTGTTTTTTGTATTGACGCAGAGAACTTTTGCGCGTATAATAATATCAATATTTTTTTTAGAAAGGGGACCGCGAAAGCGGCCACGGTGTCTCAACCATGTCAAGAGTTTACAATTTTTCCGCAGGCCCATCCATGCTTCCGCTTCCTGTATTGGAAAAAGCAAGAGATGAGCTCGTATGCTATGGAGATAGCGGAATGTCGGTAATGGAGATGAGCCACCGATCTTCAGATTACGACGCAATTATCAAGGCTGCGGAGGCGAATCTTCGCAAGCTGATGAATATTCCGGATAACTACAAGGTTCTGTTCCTGCAGGGCGGTGCTTCCACCCAGTTCGCAGCTGTTCCGCTCAACCTGATGAATAAGAATAAAAAGGCAGACTATATCGTCTCCGGTCAGTTCTCGGGCAAGGCGTTTAAGGAAGCACAGAAGTACGGCGATGCCGTATGCGTTGCTACTTCTAAGGAGGATAACTTCGTTTACGTTCCTGCTACCACGCGCGAGAGTTTCCGTCCCGATGCAGACTATGTACATATCTGCTTTAATAACACCATTTACGGAACCAAGTATAACTACATTCCCGACACGGGCGACATTCCGCTGGTTGCGGATATGTCCTCCTGCATTATTTCCGAGCCTGTCGATGTATCGAAGTTCGGTGTGATCTACGCAGGTGCGCAGAAGAACATGGCTCCCGCAGGTCTTACCGTCGTAATCATCCGTGAAGATCTGATCGGTAATGCTCGCCCCGAGACTCCCTCCATGCTGGATTATCAGCTCATGGCAGAGAATGACTCGATGTACAACACGCCTCCTTGCTATGCGATCTACATGGCAGGTCTCGTATATGAGTGGATCTTAAACGAGGTTGGCGGCCTTGAGAAGATGAAGGAGTACAACGAGAAGAAGTGCTCCATTCTGTACAACTACCTCGACAGCCAGGATTACTACATTGCTCCTGTAAAGAAGGAGTGCCGCTCGATGATGAACGTCACCTTTGTTACCGGCGATGCAGAGCTCGACAAGAAGTTCGCATCCGAGGCGGCAAAGGCCGGTCTCAAGAACCTCAAGGGTCACAGAAGTGTCGGCGGTATGCGCGCTTCTATTTACAACGCTATGCCCATCGAAGGCGTAGAAAAGCTGGTAGAGTTTATGAAGGACTTTGCCGAGAAGAACCCCAAATAAGGAGAATTTAACCATGAATATCAAACTGATGAATAAGATCGCCAAGGTCGGCACCGATGTTTTCGGCAGCGGTTACACCGTTTCGGACGCGGTAGAGTCTCCCGATGCGATCATGGTTCGTTCGGCAAAGCTGCATGACATGCCGCTGAACCCCGAATTGCTCGCCATCGCACGCTGCGGTGCAGGCGTCAACAACATTCCCGTTGATAAGTGCGCGGAGGCAGGCGTTGTCGTATTCAACACTCCCGGTGCAAACGCAAACGCGGTCAAGGAGCTTGCAGTGTGCGCACTGCTTCTGGCTTCGCGCGATGTGATCGGCGGTATCAACTGGGCGCTCACCATTGAGGATAAGGCGAACATCGCCAAAGAGGTCGAGGCAGGCAAGGGACAGTTCGCAGGCAACGAGCTTGCAGGCAAGACGCTCGGTGTCATCGGTCTCGGCGCGATCGGCGGTCTGGTTGCCAATGCGGCAAAGGCACTCGGCATGAATGTCATCGGCTATGACCCGTTCCTCTCGGTCATGGGTGCGCTGCATCTTTCGAGAGAGGTTAAGCTCGCCGAGAGCTATGACGAGATCTTTAAGTCCAGCGATATCATTTCGCTGCATGTTCCCGCTACCAAGGATACCAAGGGCTTTATCAATGAGAAGGCATTCGCATCCATGAAGGATGGCGCGAAGATTATCAACCTTGCTCGCGCAGAGCTGGTCGATCCCGAAGCGATGAAGGCTGCAATCGATGGCGGCAAGATCGCAAAGTACGTGGTCGATTTCCCGTCCACCGAGCTGATCGGCTACAAGAATGTGATCTCCATCCCGCACCTCGGTGCAAGCACCGCAGAGAGCGAGGACAACTGTGCTGTGATGGCGGCGCAGGAGCTGGTTGACTTCCTCGAAAACGGCAACATCGTTAACTCGGTCAATTTCCCGACCGTTACCGTTCCGAAGTCCGGCGGTACGAGAATCTGCATCGCGCATAAGAACGTTCCGACCATGCTGGCGCAGATCACCGCAGTTCTCGGCGAGGAGCACATCAACATCGAGAACATGGGCAACGGCTCCAAGGGCGAGTATGCCTACACCATCGTGGATACAGGCAGCAACATCCCCGCAACCGTTACCGATAAGTTCAACGCGATCAATGGCGTCATCCGCACCCGTGTGATCGGCTAAAGAATTGTATAAAACGCAAGGCGCAGCCTTGCGCCCCCAAAAGGGACTGTCTATCGGCAGTCCCTTTTGATTTTGCAAAAAAATAAATTTTTTTGCAAAATAACGCCAACCAAACGCCAAAACGCTGCACTGTATAGGCAACCAAGATCTATAGGTGAAAAATTTTGGGAAAAAGACAAAAATACATTTGGAGTTTGGCATGAAATTATTGTTTTTGCACGCATGGCGCAGGTGGTATGTTTTGCTTGCCGGATTGCTGCTTTTTGGGGTGACGTTCGGCTTTCAGGCGGATCTCAATCTCTACTCGCTTGTCACTATAGCAGAGAGTACATGTTTTTTTGTGTTCGCTGTATTAGGAGCATTTGTTCTATCGAACAGCGACGAGGTAGAATTGTGTAAATGCTATGGTTTGCGTTTGTCATCGTTACTCACGGCGCAGATACTGCCGCTGTTTTCATGTGCGCTGGTTGGTTCCATTCCCGTTATGTGTTTTTACGAGATCGAGGGGCTTACAGCAGGGATGCGTCTGCAACTTTGTGCGTCTGCGGTGGTCACACTGGCATTCTGGCTTTGCATCAGCGTTTTTGTGCGCGTTCTGATTCGGAATACATATGCGGTTATCGGTTTTTTGATGATACTGTATTGGCCGGTCACAAGTTTTCATAATGCTTGCAAAGAGGCGTCGGTGCCGCCCGAACTGTTTGTGTTGGATCCTTTTTTATCGGCGCTGATGTTTCAGGAAAAATACGGTCCTGTGCCACAGGAAACATGGCTTATCAATCGTATACTGTTTTTAGCCGTTGCCGCAGCGTTGTATGCGGTGGCATGTTTGATGATAAACAGCAAGAGATTTGAAGATCTGAAATAAGGAGAAGGAGAACGATATGATCATTAAAGCAGAGAATATTACAAAAGATTATAATCGCAATATGCGCGCGCTCAAGGGGG
>JAFTOT010000069.1 GCA_017463665.1 Clostridia bacterium
CGCGGGTGCTTCCGAGATAAAAAAGGCATATTATAAGCTCGCCAAGCAGTATCACCCCGATGTCAATCCCGGCGATGCCGAGGCGGAGAAGAAGTTCAAAGAGATCAACGAGGCGTATGCCATCCTGTCCGACGAGGACAAAAAGGCGAAGTATGACCAGTACGGTCATGCCGCGTTTGAAAACGGCGGCGCGGGCGGCGGCTATGGCGCAGGCTTTGAGGGCTTTGACTTCGGCGATATTTTCTCGTCCTTTTTCGGCGGCGGCAGCAGTTTCGGCGGCTTCGGCGGTGGCGGCAATCGCCGCAACGCACCGATGCGCGGCGAGGACATCTATGCGCGCGTGACGCTGTCCTTTGAGGAGGCAGTGCGCGGCTGCAAGAAGGATGTTTCCTTCGGCAGAGTGCAGAAATGTGCCGACTGCGGCGGCAGCGGTGCCAAGAAGGGTACCACGGTCGAGACCTGTAAAAAGTGCGGCGGCAGCGGTCAGATGCGCGTGCAGCAGCGCACGGCATTCGGCATGATGCAGACCATGCGCACCTGTGATGATTGCCGCGGAACCGGTAAGGTCATTAAGGAGCCCTGCACCAATTGCCGCGGAACCGGATATGTCAAGATCACAAAGACCATCTCGGTCTCGATCCCCGCGGGCATCGACAACGGACAGAATATTTCGATCGCAGGGCAGGGCAACGAGGGCAGAAACGGCGGCCCCGCAGGCGATCTGATCATCTCGGTCACGGTCAAGCCGCATGCGGTCTTTGAGCGCAACGGCAGTGACATCTACTGCGAAGTGCCGATCAACTATTGGGAAGCGGTACTCGGCGACGAGATCGAGATCCCCACGCTCGACGGCAAAGAGAAGTTCACCATCCCCGAGGGCACGCAGACGGGCACGACCTTTACCCTGCGCGGCAAGGGCATCACGCGCGTCAACTCCTCGGTGCGCGGTAATCTGTACATCACCGTCAAGGTAGACGTGCCGAAGAATATGAACACAAAGCAGAAAGAGCTGTTGAAAGAGCTTGCCGAGTCCTTCGGCGACAAAGTCCAGAGCAAGCGCGACGGCTTCTTTAAAAAGTTCACGGATATCTTTAAGTAGATCGTCTGTAGACGATCTACAATGAATTGCAATCCTGTGGATTGCATGATTTGAGCACTGCGTGCTCATGATTTGGCTTCGCCATGATTTGCCCTGCGGGGCATTGAGGTTGCAATTCAAATCATGGAGCGTTAGCGAGAAATCATGACGGCATAGCCGTAAATTCATGGCGCAGCCAATTCATTTATTACAAAGGAAATAAACATATGGATATGCAATGGATACAGATCAAGGTGACCGGTAAGGTGGAGGATCTGGAGACGATCAGCGCGGTGATGAGCATGGTGGATAACTCGCTGTTCATCGAGGATTTCAGCGATGTCACCACCGACGGCATGTACGGCGAGCTGCTCGACGACAGCCTGCTCCATGCCGATAAGACCAAGGCTGCGGCTTCGGTTTTCATTCCCGAGACCAAGAGTGTCGCTGAGGCAAAGGCGTTCATCGAGGGACAGCTGAACGCCGAGGGCATCGAATATACCCTCGAAACGGTCGGCTGCCGCGAGGAAGACTGGGCGGAGTCCTGGAAGAAGTACTATCACCCCATCAAGGTCGGCAAGATCGTGGTCGTGCCCGCGTGGGAGGATTATACCCCTGCCGAGGGCGAGATCACCGTTACGATGGATCCCGGCATGGCGTTCGGCACGGGTACGCACGAGACCACCCGCCTTGTGATCGCCATGCTCGAAAAGTACGTCAAAGCGGGCGACCGCATGCTGGACGTCGGTACGGGCAGCGGCATTCTCTCGATCTGCGGCTCGCGTCTCGGCGCGGCAAGTTGCGCGGCATACGACATTGACCCCACTGCGGTCAGAGTCGCACGCGAGAACATCGAGGCAAGCGGTGTGACGAACATCACCTGCGACGTCTCCGATCTGCTCAAAAACGTCGATCTCACGCACGGTAAGTACAACATCGTCGCGGCGAACATCGTCGCCGACATCATCATCCGCATGATGCCCGACATCGGCGGCTACATGGCAGACGACGCGGTGCTCATTGCATCGGGCATCATCTGCCCCCGCCGCGCCGAGGTAGAAGCATCCCTCGCCGAAAACGGCTTTGAAGTTTTCGACGAACTCGTCGAAAACGATTGGTGCGCATTGGCGGTAAGAAAAGCCACTAAATAACAACGAATTTCAAAATGTCGCTTGATTATAATAAAAAGAATATTGCTCTTGCAAAAAATCTTCGCAAAAATGCAACACCGCAAGAGAATCATTTGTGGTATGATTTCTTATCAAAATTTGAAGTAAGATTTCAAAGGCAAAAGGCAATAGATAACTTTATTGCGGATTTTTATTGTCACAAAGCAAGGCTGATTATAGAAATCGACGGTTCACAGCACTATACCGAAGAGGGAATACGAAAGGATGAATTTCGCACAGAGATTCTTGAAGGTTATGATCTGAAGGTTATACGATTTATAAACCGACAGATCAATACAAATTTTCGGGCGGTATGCGAGTATATCGCGACCGTCGTAAAAGCCTCCCTCCGAGAGGGAGGGGGACCGCGATAGCGGTGGAAGGAGCCTGCGGGAGTCATTTTTGCGCGCTCTCCCTCAGTCGCCTACGGCGACAGCTCCCTCCCGGAGGGAGCCTTATAAGAACGCTGAATCGGAAAGAGGATCGCTATGTTCGATTTGCAAAAATGGTGCGCCGAGCATGATGCGGTGAAGCGCACCGAACAGGCGTTTTATACTGCGCTCGAAACATATAAGAATGAAGATGCCGAGGAATATAACGAAGTATTCTATGACAAAGATCTGCCGATTACCGCAGTACCGGATAAGGTCTATCATGCGTGCAGCCTGCCGGATTTTGATATGGAGCGAGTGTATGTGGATCTCTATATCGAATATGACGGAAAAATATCGGTTCGTATCGCATGATCTACGACCTCGACGGTTCTGAAGTCGATGATTGTTTGGTGATTGAGTAGGAAAAAGTAACAACAGGAACGCTTTTTGGGGCGTTCCTGTTTTTGTTATGTGGGATACGTTAGCATGTATAAGTAAAAAATCCGGTTTCCCAAAATGTTTTGTTTAAGAGTTTGGGCGGTGAAAAGCGAAGCACTTTTATGATGTGAAATCCATCGGGATACTCTTCAAAGCCTTCCTGTTGCTGTAACATTTGCTTTGCTGCATCTGCTTTTTCAATGGAATCGTAGATGCCGATTTTTTTGAAGTTAAAGTGGTCGCGTGTTTTCCGAAAGTAGAAATGGTATAAACGATAGTAAGTTTTCATTTTTACCTCAAAATCAACATTGAAAAGTATTGAAAATGATTGGTCAGCGGAGTAAAGACAGTGAAGAAATATCGTAGGGGAGGCGTTTCGCCTCCCGAAAAGCACGATGCAAAAACGGGAGGGGGAACCCCTCCCCAGACTGCTGACAAAAAAGGTTCAGAACGAGAGTTCTGGACCTTTTTTAATGCGTGGAAAAATGGTATAATAGAGGAGAAGAAAGCGAATAGGAGCAAGGCGAGATGTATACGGAAAGAAAAAGCAAGCAAAACAGAATA
>JAFTOT010000056.1 GCA_017463665.1 Clostridia bacterium
CGAGGGCGACCCGCGCTTTCGCGCGACTGAATAATTACATTTTCGTTTCGGCTACGCCTTCACTACAATGTAATTATTCAGTAAAAAAGTGTAAACCATGTTCCTTCACATTTTGTAAACCATGTTGCTCTTGACAGAAACGCCTCCCCTACTACACATGCCGCTCAGCGGCATATATCACATTGCGAAGCAATATATCACACGCCCGCAGGCGTATTTCACAAATCCCGTAGGGATTTATATCACTGCGGCAGCTCCGCTGCCGCTTGTTCCTCCAGCGTGACATACTCCTGCCCTTTCAGATAGCGGTCGTACATCGCCTTGGCGGTGTAGGCGACGTCGGTGCCGTTTGCGCCCTGCTCGATGACGACGGCAACGGCGATCTTGGGATCGTCGTACGGGGCAAAGCCGGTGAACAGCGCGTTGTCGCTGCGCTCGCCGCCGACCTGTGCGGTACCCGTTTTACCGCCGACCTCGATATCGTAGCCGCGGAAAATACGCGCCGCCGAGCCGCTCTCGACTACGTCCTTCATCGCACTTTTGATCGTGTTCAGAATGCCTGCGGAAAATTCGATCGTATTGAGCGCCTCCGGCTCAACGCTTTTCACCGTCTCGCCGCTCGGGAACGCTTTCACTTCCTTGACAAGGTGCGCACGGTAGCGCGTGCCGCCGTTGACCAGCGTGCCCGTATACACGGCGAGCTGCAAGGGCGTAAAGGTATTGTCCGACTGACCGATGGCAGCCTGCAGGGTGTTGCCGGGGTTCCAGACCGTGCCGACGCTCGCGCTGTAGTCGGGACCCGCAAGGATGCCCGTCTTTTCGGGCAGCTCAATGCCCGTGGCAACGCCGAGACCATACATGCGGCTGTATAGGTTCATTTTTTCGATGCCGAGACGGTTGCCCACCTCATAGAAAAAGTAGTTGCAGGAATTTTGGATCGCCTGCACGACATTCTGCTGCCCGTGCGTTCTGCCGAAGCGCAGATAGATCCAGCAGCGGGGATGATAGTCGCCGAAATCGTAGGCGCCGCGGTCCACGATGACGGTATTCTTGGTGATGATGC
Organism: Clostridia bacterium; assembly: GCA_017463665.1. Lineage (GTDB taxonomy): Bacteria > Bacillota > Clostridia > Oscillospirales > CAG-272 > UMGS902. The sequence goes on from JAFTOT010000056.1 coordinate 1,064, forward strand.
CCTCCTGCAGTGCGGCGGCGGCAACGCCCGGCTTAAAGGTGGAGCCGGGAGCGTACATACCCTGCAATGCGCGGTTGTAGAGCGGCTGGAGTTCATCGGTGCTGTAGGTCTTGTAGTTTTCCTGATAGTCCGAGAGGTTGAAGGTGGGATAGGACGCAAGGGCAAGCACCTCGCCCGTGTTCGGATCGACCGCAGCGGCGGCACCCGTGCTCGCGTCCTCGCCGTCAAACTCGCCCTTGGTCTCGGCGGCGAGCTGATGGATCACGGTGACGTTATCTTTCAGCGCATCTTCTGCGGTGATCTGCAGATCGATATCGATGGTGAGGTAGACATCATTTCCGGGGATCGGCTCCTTAACGACGGTCTCGGAGAGGATATTGCCGTATGCGTCCTCGACGATCTTCATCGTGCCGTCCACGCCGCGCAAGTACTCCTCGCAGACCTGCTCAATGCCCCATCTGCCGACATAAGCATCGCCGCTGTAGCCGAGCGCCTTGTAGTAGTCAAGCGTCTCGGCGGTGATCTGCCCGATCGTGCCGAGGATATGCGAAGCGTAACCGTCGTACACGTAGGTACGCGCGGGCTCCTCAGTGACGATGATCTGCCCGATGGAAAGCTCCTTGATGTAGGTCAGCGAGGACAGCGTGACATTCTCGGCAAACGTGTAGGGTTCGACGCGGCTGAACTGCATGTATTCCATATGAAAGCGGATGGCAAGCAGGATGCCCGCGTCCTGTGCCGAGTAGTTTTCGGTATAGGTCTTGGTGGTCTTATCGTAGGTGATGAGCCCGTAGCGCAGGCGCAGAAATTCTAAAAATTCTTCGTCTGTGAGCTCCTCGTCATCCTTTTCCAGACGGCGAAGCAGCGAGTTAAACTTGGTGCGGTTGGTCGCGCTCTCAAAAAATTCGGCATTGCGCGTGTAACTCGGGTAGCTGCCGTCATAGGGGAACACGGGCGCGGCAAGCTGCTCGGCGGCGCCGCCGTCGATGATGGCTTGTCTCGCGGTGAGGATCACCGCGTTAAAATCCGCCTTGGCGCTCGGCATCGCGCCGTATTCGAGGCAGATGTTGTAGTTTGTGGTGTTGATGACCAGCGGCTTGCCGCCCCGGTCGTAGATCTCGCCGCGCTTTGCCGCGATGGTGACATAGCGCGTGTAGGTATCCTCTTTGATGATGGTATAATAGTCCTGCCCCGTGATCTGCACGTTGATCAGCACCACCGCGTAGAAAACGCAGATCAGAACAAACAGCGCGCCCAACAGCGCGATCCGCATGGATGTATGCAGTTTTTTCATATCCGCGTCTCCTTTCATAATGGTGTTTAGCGGCAATGCCGCCAAACAATGATTTGCAATCCTGCGGATCGCATGATTTGAACACTTCGTGTTCATGATTTGCCTACGGCATGATTTGCCCTTACGGGCATTGGGATTGCAAATCAAATCATGGAGCACCGCGAGAAATCATGGCGGCAATGCCGCCAAATCATGCGCCGCAGGCGCAAATCATTTCCCCTACTCCGTTTTCTTTTTCAGCTTTGCAAAAATCGGGTGCAGCGGCAGGGACAGTGCCACCGACAAGATCAAACTCGGCAGGGTGGTGTCGAAAAACAGATCCGCGGCGGTGATGCCCCAATCGGACACGGGAGCAAAGAGCGAGAGCCCGAGATAGATCACGATGCCGCAAAGGGTGTAGCCGAGCCACGACACAAAATTTTTAAAAAAGAAATTCTCAAACAGCCATGCGCAGCAAAGGGCAAATCCCACATAAAAAAGCGGGAAGATCAGCGTATTGTGCCCGAGCATAAACGCCTCGGTCACGCCAAAGAGCAGCGCAAAGAAGCTCGCATAGCGCACGCCCTCAAAGAGGGCGAGCAAGGACACCGCCGCAACCAGCAGACAGGGCGCGCCCTGCGTCAGTCGGAGCGCAGGGAAAAACGATGTAGAAAACAGCAAAAGACACAGGCAAAGGATCGAATACACGACCGATTTTACCACAGGTTGTTTTCGGATAGCAAGCCGCATAACCGTTCCTCCGAGAGCACACAGGGGACGGTTCTCTGTGTGATTTTCCGTCGTACCGTTGGTATTTTGTACGAGCGCAACACAGAGAACCGTCCCCTGTGTGCTCAGTTTTCCTCCGGGGTGTAGACCGTGTAGTCGGTCAGGATCATCACCTTGGTAATGTCGCTGAGATCCACGGCGGGCTTCACCAGTGCGACCTTGGTGTGGTTGTAGGCATCGCCCGTGACCTCGGTGATCTCGCCGATATAAAGATCGCGCGGATACACACTGCCAAGGCCGCTGGAGTAGATCTTGTCCCCGACCTCGATGTCCGCGTCAAAAGCGATGTATTCGAGCAGGCAGAGTCCGTCGCGGCGGCGGGTGAAATCGCCGCTGACGATGCCGACCTCGCCGCTGCGCTCGACATACGCGCCGACCGAGGAATCATAGTTGATGATGGTGGAAACGCGGCAGAACGTGAGCCCCACTTCGGTCACGCGCCCGACGATGCCGTCGGCGGTGACAACAGGCATGCCCACCGCGATGCCCGATGCGCTGCCGCGATCGAGCGTAAACGAGGAAATATAGGTCGCCGCCTCGCTGCCGATGAGGTTTGCGTCGCAGAATACAAAGTCGGTGTGCGCACGCTTTGCGCCGAGATAAGTGCGCATCCACTCGTTCTCTTTTTCGAGCAGTTCGGCGTTGTACACCTGCTCCTCGAGCTCCTTGACGCGCTCGGACAGCAGGCGGTTTTCTTCTTTCAGTCGGTCAAACTCGGTGAAATATTCTCCAAATCCGGAAAGCGCATCGCCAAGGGCGCGTGCGCCGCGCATCATCGGCGTGACGACCGCCATGACACCGTCCTTGACCGCACTGCCCTGCCCCATCGCCCCAAGGATGGTCGGCACGCCGCACAAGAGGATCAAAAGCGTGAGCAGCACAATAAAAGATTTACTTTTGAAAAATCCGCCCATGACAAGCTCTCCTTTCTGTGGGAAAATCAGCCTTCCCCTCGAGGGGAAGGTGATGCCGTAGGCATCGGATGAGGTGTAGGATGCGACGTAGTTCGCATCCGTGTCCAAAGAGATGTAATATTCATTACACAAGGGGTAACGCCGCTGCGGCGGCTACACCTCATCAGTCAGCTACGCTGATAGCTTCCCCTCGAGGGGAAGCCTTATTTACCTCGCCCGGTACTGCGTGAGGTACGGGTACCGTTCGGGGTGCTCGACGAATTTGCCGAGGCCGATGGCGCAGGTCTGCATGGGTTTATCGGCGATGCTGACGCGGATGCCGGTGATCTGCGAGAGCAGACCGGACAGACCGCGTAAGTTGGCACTGCCGCCAGTGAGAATGATGCCGCGGTCGTAGATGTCCGAGCAGAGCTCGGGCGGCGTTTTTTCGAGAACCGAGCGGATGCAGTCGAGGATCTGCTCGATCTGGTCGCTCATCGCGTCGCGCACCTCGGCAGAGCTCACGCTCAGAACCGCCGGCAGACCGCTGGCAAGATTCTTACCGCGCACCTCCATCGAACCTGCGTCCGCCTGCGGATGCACGGAACCAATGCGCACTTTTAAAAGTTCAGCCGTCTTCGGACTGATGGAAACATTGTAGCGGCGCTTGATGTACATCATGATCGCCTCGTCGAGACGGTTGCCCGCCACGCGGATGGAACCCGAGGTGACGGTGGCGCCGAGGCTGACCGTGGCGACCTCGGTGGTGCCGCCGCCGATATCGACGATAAAGCTGCCGCGCGGCGCGCCGATTTTGATGCCCGCGCCGATGGCGGCGGCAACCGGCTTTTCGATCAGGGTGACGCTGCGCGCGCCCGCGTCGAGCGCCACTTCCTCAAAGGTGCGGCGATCCACGCCGGTGACACCGTGCGGAACGCAGACGGCGACCTTCGGGCGGCTGATCGCGGTCGGACCGACGATCTTGCGCATGAATTTATTCAGCATGGAAACGGTGACATCGTAATCGGCGATAACGCCGTCCTTAATCGGACGGAACGCGAGCTGCTCGCCTGCGGTCTTGCCGACCATCAGGTTTGCCGCGTCGCCGACCTCGAGCACCGCCATCGTGCGGCTGTTGACCGCGGCGACCGACGGCTCCTGCAGTACGATGCCCTTGCCGTCGGCATAAATGAGCGTATTGGACGTGCCGAGGTCAATGCCGATGTTTTTCGATACCTTGACCTTGGAAAAATCAAATTTCATGGGAAAGCTCCCTTCGTGTTGTAAATAGACAGAGTCAGCCTTCCCCCTCGGGGGAAGGTGTCGCCGAACGGCGACGGATGAGGTGTAGGATGCGACGTAGTTCGCATCCGTTTCCGTAGAGATGTAACATTCATTTCGTAAAGGGAAACGCCGCTGCAGCGGCTACACCTCATCAGCGGTTTACCGCAATGCGACCGCAGGTCGCTATGCTTCCCCTCAAGGGGAAGCCAAAGGATACCACTTTCTGAGCCTTCCCCTCAAGGGGAAGGTGTCGCCGAACGGCGACGGATGAGGTGTAGGATGCGACGTAGTTCGCATCCGTTTCCGTAGAGATGTAACATTTATTACGTAAGGGGAAACGCCGCTGCGGCGGCTACACCTCATCAGCGGTTTACCGCAATGCGACCGCAGGTCGCTATGCTTCCCCTCGAGGGGAAGCCTATTTTTAATTCTGTATCCAATCAAAATAATCGACGCCAAGAGCATCCATCAGGCGGCAGACGGTCTTCGGGGAGAGCCCCATGATGGAGAAAAAATCGCCCTCGATGCCCTCGATCAGCACAGAGCCGATGCCCTGAATGCCGTAGGCACCCGCCTTGTCCAGCGGCTCGCCCGTGGCAATGTACGCATCTGCCTCGCGCTCGGAAAAATCGCGCATGGTGACCGCCGAAACGTCGGCGGCGCTGATCGAGCGCTTGCCGCACACAAGGCACGTGCCCGTGCAGACAAAATGCGTCCTGCCCGAGAGCGCCGTCAGCATGCGCTTTGCATCCTCGGCGTCCTTCGGCTTGCCGAGCGGTTTGCCGTCGAGATACACCAGCGTGTCGGCGGCAAGGATCATCGTGTCCTCGTCAAATTTGCCCTCGGCGATCAGCGCCTGCTTCGCGGCAAGCGCCTTGCGCGCGGCAAGGATCTCGCCCGCGTTTTCCATGGTGATGCCCTCTCCGAGCGTTTCATCGGCGGGGGCGGTATACACCGTGTGGGCGAGCTGCATCCGTTCTAAGATCTCGCGGCGGCGAGGGGAAGCGGATGCCAGATAAAGCGTTTTCATTTTTCTTTGATTCTCCGTATATCGTATTCGGGCGGGAGACGCTTTTCATATGCGTCGAGCACCGCAAGCATCTGCGGCGGCTTCTCGGTGGTGAACAAAAAATGCTGTCCGCCGCGCGGGGGACGGTCTGCCGCGTAGGTCGGCACGCTGTTGAAGATAATGTTGCGGTGCGGCTCCTCGCGCAGAATGGGAAAATGCTTGCCGCGGCGGTCGATCAGCTCGGCGCGGTCGTTTGCACACGCCTTGCAGCCCGAAAGATCGGTCGCGGCGCACTTTTCGAGCAGCATGATCGGCAGTCTGCCATAGACGATGTTGCGCACGCTGCCGCCGATGTCGCGGGACTGCGCCTGTGTCAGCTCGGGCGAGAGGATCAGGCTCTCAAACCCGCTTGCGAGCGCGAGTTTCGCCGATTCGCCGTTGGTAATATTGAGTCGGAAATCGCCGTGGATGTGCATGCCGCTGCCTTTTGCGAGGGGGAGATGCCCGTAGTTGCCGCAGAGGACATGCTCGGCGCCCATCTCGCGGGCGCGGGCAAGATCGGCGGCGATCTTTTCCTTCTCGGTCTCAAAGATCGCGCCGGGGAGCTGCACGCCCTTTACGCGGCGATCGCCGCATTGCAGGTACTGTGCCAGCGGCAGAAAGACGATGTCAAAATAGTTGTAGAATTCGTCCTCGCGCGGCAGATTCTTCGCGCGGAAGACAAGCGCCGTGCGCATTTTGGGGTTCTCTTTTTCGGCTCTGTCCGCCGTATAGAGAACCGCCGTTGGGGTAATATGCTCGCGCTCGCCGATCGCCGCATACTGCTCGATGGCTTCGCGGCGGAGCGCGTTGATCTCGCTGACGCGCAAAATGAGTCCGTCCTCCATGTCGATGGTGAGATCAGAGCAGGTAAACGCGGTGCCGCCGAGCTTTAGCAGATTCTTTTCGAGCGCAGCGCGGTCGAGCGGCGCGGTGCGCGCGTCCTCGGGCATGCCGCCCGTGACGGTCACTTCGCCCTTGGCACCGCGCACGGTCAGCGTAAACGGTGCGCCGCGACGGAGCGTCGCCGCCATCGTGATGGGCACCTTGCGCTCGATGCCGCTAAACGGTGTGAGCTCGCGGCTCTTCTGCCGCGCGTCCTCGCTGCGGGTGCCGAGCATGGAAACATTGATCTTTTTATCAAAATAGCCGGTGGTAAAACCGTCGCGGCTGAAAATTTCGGCGAGGGCAGCGTTCTCCTCGGGGGTTGCACTGCGGCGCTCGTCGAGCAGGCGGCGGTAGATGCCCACCACGCCGTGGACGTACTCGGGCGACTTCATGCGTCCCTCGATCTTGAGGGATGCCGCACCCGTGGACAGCAGCTCGGGGATGCGGGATGCCATCGAAAGATCTTTTAAACTGAGCGGATATTTGCCGCTCTTGTCGGGCAGGCGGCAGGGCTGGGCACACATGCCGCGGTTGCCGCTGCGTCCGCCGATCATACTGCTATAGAGGCACTGTCCGCTGTGGCAAACGCAAAGTGCGCCGTGGATAAAGGTCTCGATCTCGATGGGCGAATTCTTGCACAGTGCGCTCAGATCCTCGCGCGACAGTTCGCGCGCGCCGACCATGCGGTCAAAGCCGCGCTCGGCAAGGAACCTTGCCGCGTCGGCATTGTGCCCCGAAAACTGGGTGCTGCCGTGCAGACGCATCGTGGGGATATAACGGTGGATCAGCGCAGCCGCGCCCATATCCGCGATGATGAGCGCATCGATGCCCGCATTCTCGAGGAATGCGGCATATTCGAGCACTTCGGGCATCTCGCGGTCGTAGATGAGGGTGTTGAGCGTGATGTAGCTCTTCACGCCGTAGGCGCGGCAGAGCTTTGCCGCCTCAGCAATTTCCTCGCGGGTAAAATTCTTGGCAAAGGCGCGCGCGCCGAAGCTCTCGCCCGCAAAATAGACTGCGTCGGCTCCCGCGTCGATCGCCGCCTCCAGCGCCGTAAAGCTGCCCGCAGGGGCAAGCAGTTCAGGCAGGGCGGTCATTTGCGGTTTTTGAGCTTGGCTTCCAGCTCGTCCACTTTCTTCGACAGGCGGTCGTTCTCCTCGCGCATGCGTGCGAGGTTCGCGGTGTACAGTCCGAGCTGTGCCTCCGCCTTGTCAGCGCGCGCCTTGGCTTCCTGCGATTCGCTCAGATAATCGAGCGCGCAAAACAGCGCCGCCTCAGTCTTGGAGATCTGGCGGGACTTCCAGAGCACGCTCTGTACACGTTCGTTCAAAGTCTTGGCAAGCGCCTTGACGGTCTCTTCGCTCTCGTCGCTGACGATGCTGACGGGCAGATCGAGCAGCGTAATGGTAAATTTCTGTTTCATCTATAAAACCTCTGTGAAATGAGACTTGCATTTCTGCTTGTAATGCTATATAATAATTTATTATACAATATTATAAGCGCAAAAGAAATACCTTTTGCGAAAATTTTGAGGCACGGAGAACGGGAAAAATGAACAATGCCGGAAATTACAAGAGAATCGTGGTCAAGATCGGAACCTCTACGCTGACGCATGATACGGGCAAGCTGAATCTGCACCGCATCGAAACGCTGGCGCAGGTGCTGTCGGACATCAAAAACAGCGGCACCGAGGTGGTTTTGGTTTCGAGCGGCGCAGTCACTGCGGGCGTGGCAAGGATCGGGTTCCACCGACCGACCAGCACGCGCGAAAAGCAGGCGCTCGCCGCGATCGGACAGAATGAAGTCATGAAGCTGTACGGCAAGTTTTTCTCGCTCTACGGGCATCCCGTGGCGCAGCTTCTGCTCACCAAGGACGTGATCGATGCTCCCTCGCGCCGCTCGGCGGCAGAAGACACGCTGGAAGAGCTGCTTTCGATGGGCTGTGTGCCGATCATCAACGAGAACGACTCGGTCTCCTGCTATGAGATCGACTTCGGCGGCAACGACCGCCTCTCTGCCTACGTCGGCGTGCTCTGCCATGCGGACATCGTGGTCAACCTCACCGATATCGACGGCTTCTACGACAGCGATCCGCGCAAAAATCCGTATGCGAAGATGATCCCCTATGTGGAGACGGTCACCGACGATATGGTCACCGCCGCGGGCGGTGCGGGCACCGAGCGCGGCACGGGCGGCATGCAGGCAAAGCTGCTTGCGGCGCAGATCTTGCAGGAAGCGGGCATCCCGATGATGATCGTCGCGGGCACCGATCCGAAGATCTTGTACAGCGTCATGGACGGAACGGCGAAAGGTACATATTTTGCGGGCGTTGCCGCAAAATAGTGAAATAGATCCGCGTCGCGGATCTGTGATATGCGCCTGCGGGCGCGTGATATTTGCCCTTTGGGCAAGTGATATTGCCGCAAAGCGGCAGTTTCGGTAGACGATCGCCCATGGCGATCGTCGGGGGATTTTATTAAAACACATGTTTGTAGGGGAGGGGTTCCTCTCCCGCCGTAACAAACTCGATCTCGGCGACATGCGGGAGGCGAAACGCCTCCCCTACAGAGATATCTATCCCCGAGGGGGGAGGCAAACAACACGAGGAACACTATGGAAATATTTGACTACATTTTATCTTTGGAAAAGCGGGCGGCAGCAGCGGTGTCGGAGATGAGCTGTGCGTCGTTTGAAAAACGCAATGAAGTACTGACAAAGCTGGCGGCGGCGCTGCGCGCAAATGCGGCGGCGGTGCTCGCGGCGAACAAGATCGACCTTGATGCGGCGGCGGAAAACGGCGTTGCGCCGCAGATGCTCGACCGTCTGGCACTGAATGAAACGCGCATTGAGGGCATGGCGGAGTCGCTGGTGGCGCTGGCAGAGCTCCCGGACGCAATCGGCGGCGAAAAGGTGTGGACGCGACCGAGCGGCATCGAGATCCACGAAAGAACCGTGCCGCTGGGCGTGGTCGCCATCATTTTTGAGGCGCGGCCGAATGTCACGCTGGACGCGGCGGCGCTCTGCATCAAAACGGGCAACGTTTCCATCCTGCGCGGCGGCAAAGAAGCGCTGCACACCTCGATGGCGATCCGCGATATCATTTGCGACACGCTCGAAGTCTGCGGTCTGCCGCGCGACGGCGTACTGCTCGTGGAGCGCACCGAGCGTGAGGGCGCAAACGCGCTGATGACCATCCGCGGCTACGTGGATGTGCTGATCCCGCGCGGCGGCAAGGGGCTGATCCGCAATGTGGTGGAGAACGCGAAGGTTCCCGTGATCGAGACGGGCGCGGGCAACTGCCACGTGTATGTGGAAAAGTCCGCCGACTTCGACATGGCGCGGAAAATTATTATCAATGCCAAGGTACAGCGCCCGTCGGTGTGCAACGCCTGTGAAAGTCTGCTTTGCGACCGCGCGATCGCGAAAGAGTTCCTGCCCCTGTTTGAGGAGGACATGCGCGAGCGCGGCGTGGAGATTCGCGCGGACGCAAACTGCATCGACTGCTTTGCGAATGCGGTGCTCGCCACCGAAGAAGACCACTTCACCGAGTACAACGATCTTGTCATTTCGGTCAAGGCGGTGGACAATGTGGACGAAGCGATCGCGCACATCAATACGCACGGCACGCGCCACAGCGAAGCGATCGTGACGCGCGACGGCGCGGCGGCAAGCCGCTTTACCGACCGCGTGGACGCGGCGGCGGTGTATGTGAACACCTCGACGCGCTTTACCGACGGCGGCGAATTCGGCTACGGCGCGGAGATCGGCATCTCCACGCAAAAGCTCCACGCCCGCGGTCCCATGGGCCTCGCCGCACTGACCACGGTGAAATATGTGGTAAAATCTGAAGGCGAAGTCAGAAAATAAGAACGCGTGTGGGAAAACTTTTTATAAAAAGTTTTCCCACACCCTTTCAAAAATTTTTGAAAAAGAAAAAGGAAACAGAAATCTTCTTTTTTCAAAAAGTTTTTGCGGGGTTTGGGGCGCTTTTTACAAACGCCCTATTCGATAAAGTGTTCCCACTGCCCATGCACGTGCCATTTCGCCGTAGGGCGGGGGTTTACTCCCGCCGTTTCGTACGATTTAAGGTGTTTCAGGCGGCGGGACACAAGGCCCCGCCCTACCAAACAAACCGCATATCTGCCCGGGAACACAAAAGGTAACCGGGAGTTTACAAAAAGCGTCCCAGATATATTCGGAGGAAACAGCATGAAAGAAGTTATACTTTGCAAATACGGCGAGCTGGTGCTCAAGGGGGCGAACAAGTCGCACTTTGAGGCGATGCTCGTTCGCCGCTGCAGACAGCGCGCAGAGCGCTTCGGCAACTTTACGGTAAACGCGCGCCAGAGCACGGTCTACGTCGAGCCGATGGACGACACCTGCGACATGGACGGCATGCTGGAGAGCATGTGCCGCATGCCGGGATTTAACCGCGTGAGCGTTGCCGCAGTCTGCGACAAGAGCATGGAAAGCATCCGCGAGTGCGTGCGCGAGTACCTGCCGCACCGCATGGCGGGCGTCAAGACCTTCAAGGTCGAGGCAAAGCGCGCGGACAAGGCGTTCCCGCTGAGATCCCCCGAGATCTGCGCCGCAGTCGGCGCGTACATTCTCGATGCCGTGCGCGGCATCCGCGTCAATGTGCAAAACCCCGAGCGCATTGTGCGCGTGGAGATCCGCGAGAACGGCGCGTACATCCACTTTGACCAGCTTGTCGGCGCGGGCGGCATGCCCATCGGCTCGAGCGGACGCGGTCTGCTCATGCTGTCGGGCGGCATCGACAGCCCCGTGGCGGGCTACATGATGGCAAAGCGCGGCATGACGGTGGACGCACTGCATTTCGAGAGCTTCCCCTACACTTCCGAGCGCGCCAAGGAAAAGGTGCTCACCCTCGCAAAAGAGGTCACCGAATACACCGACTGCATGTATGTGCACATTCTTTCGCTGACGCACATTCAGGAGGAGATCAAAAACAAGTGCGACGAGGACTACTTCACGCTGTTGCTCCGCCGCTTTATGTACGTGCTCGCCGAACGCATGGCGAAAAAGTGTCACTGCGAGGCGTTGATCACGGGCGAAAGTCTCGGTCAGGTCGCAAGTCAGACGCTCGAAGCGATCAGCGTCACCGACGCGATGGTGCACCTGCCCGTATTCCGCCCCTGCATCGGTCTGGACAAAGAGGAAATCGTGCAGATCTCCCGCCGCATCGGCACGTTTGAGACATCCATCCTGCCGTACGAGGACTGCTGCACCGTCTTTACCCCCCGCCATCCGAGAACGCGCCCCGACGCGGCGAGAGTCGCCGCCGAAGCCGCAAAGCTCGACTTCGACGCCCTCTGCGACGAAGCCTTCGCCACCCTGTACACGGTGAAGGTAACCCCCGATGGCTGGACGGAGTTTGCAAAGTGAGAAGGCTTGACAGAGAACCATCCCTCCTACAAAAGGCAAAAAAACAGCCTTCCCCTCGAGGGGAAGGTGGCGAACGCGACTCTGGCAAAGTATAAATAGGACTTATAGGTTCAGTCGCGTCCTGCCTCGCCTGCGGCGATGCATTTTGCCCCGTCGCGTTTGACGGATGAGGTGTAGGATGCGACGTAAGTTCGCATCCGTGTCCGTAGAGATGTAACATTCATTACGAAAAGGGAAACGCCGCTGCGGCGGCTACACCTCATCAGCGGTTTACCGCAATGCGACCGCAGGTCGCTATGCTTCCACCTCAAGGGGAAGCCTATCAAGGGGAAGCCTAAAACGTATGCGTCCGTAACGTTTCACTTCTACACTTTCCCATATCGCAAATCCGTTGCAAAAAGCAGAAAACCTTGCAAATTCCGAAAATCGATTCGGTTTTTGCAAGGTTTTTGGGTTTGGGGACTGTTCATTTTCGGTTTGTTCCTTCGTACGCGACCTTGGCGGCTTCGATATCCATGTTACAGCGGAGCCGATACATCGGAACGGCGGTAACGAGCCGATCGAGCAGCTCGAGCTGCGTAGCAAGGTCGGAGGAATCGGCGATCATGAGCTGCCCAAAGAGCTTCGGCATCGCCTCGGTATCCGACAGAGGAGAAATGCTGTTGTGCTCGGCGCGCTCCAAAAAGCAGAGGGCATGCAGCGGCACGCAGGTATTGGTATTGTACCCCTCTTTGCCGCACCACGGCGTACCGTAGGCGTAGATCTTGCCGTCCGCACAGCGCAGGATCGGCTTATCCCCGTTGATGATGGTGACGCGATCGCGCCCGAACCGCTTCTGCCACAGGCGAATGTGCGTGGTCTTGCCCGTGCCGCTCTGCGCCGCAAACGCATAGCCGCGCCCCTCGTATTCGATCACCGCGCAGTGCATCAGAAACGAACTGCGGCAAAGCATCTCGGCGCAGATCTTGCGGCAGAGAGCGATCTGCTCCAAATACGGACGGGATAAGCGGCGCGCCACAGGATCTCTTTCCGCTTCGCGGTCGATATCCGCCTCGCACATCTCCACCGAAAAGTCCACGTGCGGCGCATCGGCGCAGACGTATGCCGCGCAGAATCGCTCGGTGGACGGGTAGAGCGCGTGTATGTCTATGTACTGTTCTGCGATCTTACAAATCAATTTGTGTCCTCATTTCCGCAATTCGCCGCGATCTCTGCATCAGGAGAACGGAACGAACGGAAGCATGTTTTCCTTGGTGGTCGAGGAAGGTGCCTTCGTGGTTGCCGCGGTGGTTGCAGCAGTCGTTTCCGCAGGCTTCGATTCTGCGGTAGTCGCTGCGGTCACGGTCGTGGTCACCTCGGGCTCGGTCTTCTCGGTCTTCGCAGTCGTTACAGGTCTTGCCGAAACGCCTCCGGTGACGGTCTTTTTCGTAGTCACGGTAGTCGTCTCCTCTGCTGCTTCCTCGTCGAGCAGCGTCATTGCAGCATCGCAGATCACAGCGATATCGCTGCGCAGCATGTATTCACCCTTTTTGCCGATGAGATCGTCGAGCAGACCGGCATCCTCTGCCGCCTCGATGTACTCCTTCGACCAGTCGGTGGGATCGATCTTCACATCCTCGTCCAGCTCCAGCGCACAGACGATCACCTTGACGACTTCCTCGTACTTGACAAAGTCATCGGGACGGAACTTGCCGTCGCCGTCGCCGAGGATGATGCCGTTGGCATGCGCATAGTTCACGTATCCGGTCGCCCAGCTATCGGATGCGATATCCGAAAAAGCGGTCACGCCTGCCAGTGCGGTAGCTTCATCGACCTTGCCGAGCATCTTGCAAGCGAGCGCGGCGATGTGTGCGCGCGTCACGGACTCGTCGCCGTGATAGCCGCCGTCGCCGTATCCCGAAAGGATTCCGCGCGCAGCCATGCGCTCTGCCGCATCGGCATAATACGCGTCGTCAGCCACATCGGTGAATGCTGCAGCCGCAGCCGAAAAAGCAGCCGTGCAAAGCAGTGCTGCCGCCAAAACAAACGCAAAAATCTTTTTATGCATATACTTTCTCCGTTTCCATAAGATATTACACAAAAATACCATTTACATCGTACCATCATTTTGCATTTTTGTCAATGCTTTTTCGTGCGCGTCCCGAGAACATGGGGATCGTGAACTTTTTACTTGCCATAAAAGCGCATTTCTGCTATACTGAATAGTAGTATTTTTTACCGAGGAGGACGGATATGGATAAAAAACCCATCAAAGGAAACAGGGTTGTGCGCTTTTACAAGTCGCTTGTGGATGAATTCCGACAGGACAAAGTCTCCTTCTTTATTTATATTTCCCTGCGGGCGATCGTCACGGCGATCGGCATTCTGCAATTTCTGAACGGAAGCTACCAAAACGCGCTGCTCTGCGTCTTTACGCTGATTTTGTTTCTGCTGCCGGCATTTGTCCAAAAGACCTTCAACGTAGAGCTCCCCTCCACGCTCGAGATCATCGTGCTGATCTTCATTTTCGCGGCTGAGATCCTCGGCGAGCTGGCAGAATATTATGTAAAATTCTCCATTTGGGACACCATGCTGCACACGACCACGGGCTTTTTAGCGGCGGCGATCGGTCTGTCGCTGATCGACCTGCTCAACCGCAGCGACCGCTTCAAAATCAAGCTGTCCCCCTTCTTCGTGGCGCTGGTCTCCTTCTGCTTTTCGATGACGGTCGGCGTGCTGTGGGAATTTTTCGAGTTTGCGATGGATGTGTTCTTCCGCACCGATATGCAGAAGGACTCGATTCTGCACGTCATCTCCTCTGTGGCTCTCCACCCCGACGGCAAAAATACCCCCGTGATCCTCGGCGGCATCACCGATGTCGCGGTCAACGGCGAAAGTCTCGGACTCGGCGGCTACCTCGATATCGGTCTCTACGACACGATGAAGGACCTCGTGGTCAACTTCATCGGCGCGGTGGTATTCTCCGTGATCGGTTATTTCTACACCAAATACCCCACCGCCGGCCGCGGCGCCAAGGTAGTCAACCGTCTCAAGATCACCAAAAAAGAAAACAAAGACGAAACATAAGCCGTTTCGGGATCGCTATCTTTCGCTTTTCATTCCGTATAAAACAAAAACCACTCGCGATTTGCGAGTGGTTTTTTGGTAGGTAAAGTGAAATTACTTAACTTCAACTTCTGCGCCTGCAGCCTCGAGGTCAGCCTTGATCTTGTCTGCCTCTTCCTTGGAAACGCCTTCCTTGATTGCCTTAGGAGCTGCCTCAACGAGGTCCTTAGCGTCCTTCAGGCCGAGACCGGTGATCTCGCGAACAACCTTGATAACGCCGAGCTTCTGTGCGCCGGCGCTCTTCAGGATTACGTCGAACTCGGTCTTCTCTTCAGCTGCGGGAGCTGCTGCGCCGCCAACTGCTGCAACTGCAACGGGAGCTGCAGATACGCCGAACTCCTCCTCAAGTGCAGAAACCAGATCCTTGAGCTCAAGGATGGTAAGGGTCTTTATCTCTTCCAGAATGTTAGTGATCTTTTCGGTAGCCATTTGTACTATCCTCCTATGAAAATATAAATATTTTTTGATTTAAAAACTTACGCTTCTGCGGGAGCTGCTGCTTCCTCAGTAGCTGCGGGAGCTGCTTCGCCGTCCTTGTCGATAATAGCCTGCAATGCATAGCACAGACCGTACAAAGGAGACTGCAAGCTGCCCAGAACCTTGCCGACCAGAACCTCTTTAGAGGGCGTGTCAGCCAGTTCCTTTACGGTAGCAACGTCAACAACTGCGCCGTCAACGAAACCTGCACAGAACTCAAAGCTCTCAACCTTTTCGACATACTCTTTCAGAATCTTTGCGGGAGCGATCGGGTCATCCTGGCTGATTGCCAGAGCGGTCATACCGTGAAGGTATTCCTTCATTGCGCCGTAACCAACCTCGTCACATGCTCTGCCCGTGATGGAATTCTTGATAACCGAGTATTCAACGCCTGCTGCTCTCAGAGCTGCACGCATCTTGGTATCGTCCTCAACGGTGATACCCTCGTACTTTACGAGAACGCCGGAAGCTGCGGTTTTGAGTTTTTCGGCAAGTGCTGCTACTGTTGCCTGTTTTGCTTCAAGAATCTTCTTGCTTGGCATAGTAATTTCACCTCCGTAAACTATGGATAAAAAAATAAATCTTTCTACGATAAGACAGAGTCATACCGAAAGAAAGATTACAAACATACATTTATAAAACATTCCTCGGCAGGAAAGCACCTACATGCTTTTACCGTAACCTGCTGTCTTAGGTAACACAAGCATTATAACAGCGTAAATTTGATTTGTCAATAGTTTTTTGAAAAAAGTTAAAAATAATCTCTGCC
>JAFTOT010000011.1 GCA_017463665.1 Clostridia bacterium
ATATACTACAACATCGGCACATACAGGGTAGAGATTCCTGCTATGCACCGCACCCGTCAAACGGTTTCGACGCTGTATGAAACCTATAAGAGCTCCGCTGAGCAGAAGATCTCCGACATCAACACCATCTTCGCGCAGCAAGCTCAGCAGTAAGAATACCTTTCATTTTGGAAAAAGCCGCCCTCGGGCGGCTTTTTCACATGCAAAAACCGCACCGAGCCTCGGCTCGGTGCGGTTGACTTTGTTGAAAAGGATATAGATAGAACACTACAGGTTCCTCATCAGCGGTTTGCCGCAATGCGACCGCGGGTTGTTATGCTTCCACCTTGAGGAAAGCCACAGAAAGCGCTATCTATAAGGCTTCCCCTCGAGGGGAAGCCCCCGCGAAGCGGGTGATGAGGTGTAGCCGCCGCAGCGGCGTTACTCCTTACGGAATGAATGTTACATCTCTACGGAGACGGATGCGACCTTCGGCGCATCCTACACCTCATCCGCCGATTGCATCGGCACCTTCCCCTCGAGGGGAAGGCTTATAAAGTGCTATCTATAAGCCTTCCCTTGGGGGAAGGTGTCAAGCGCGACTTTGGAAAAGCATAAATAGGAACCATCGGTTCGGTCGTGTCCTGCCTCGCCCGCGGTGATGCATTCGTTCCCTCGCGTTTGACGGATGAGGGACTTTCGTGACGTTCTATCTTTTCTACGCGAAATTTTTACTTTATTTATTTTATACCGTTTCGATCTTGATGGAATCTGTGTTGCCGCTTCTGCCGTTGGTCATGCCGCCGGTGATGACGAGCAGATCGCCGCTTTGCAGGTGCAGTGCGCCTTTTGCCATTTGCTTTGCGGTGTAGAACAGCACGTCGATCGACTTGAATTCCTCGCAGATGACGGGAGTGACGCCCCACGACAGTGCGAGCTTGCGCCATGTCTTTGCGTTGGTGGTGACGCCGACGATGTCCACGGGACAGCGGAAACGGGAGACCATGCGCGCGGTCATGCCCGAAAGCGTGCACACCGCGATCGCCTTGGCGCCGATGTCGATCGCCATACCGCAGGTCGCGTGCGAGATCGCGTCCACCGTATTCTTGATCTTGAACTCCGCACCCGCAAAGCGCTCTGCGTACGGAATGCTGCGCTCGGCTTCCTCGGCGATACGCGCCATGGTCTCCACGGTCAAGACGGGATATTTGCCCGCCGCGGTCTCACCCGAGAGCATGATCGCGCTGGTGCCGTCATAGACGGCGTTGGCAACGTCGGAGATCTCCGCGCGTGTGGGGCGCGCGTTGTGGATCATGGATTCAAGCATTTCGGTAGCGGTGATCACGCGCTTGCCGAGCAGGCGGCATTTGGTGATGAGCTGCTTCTGGATGGCGGGCAGCTCCTCGAACGGGATCTCCACGCCCATGTCGCCGCGCCCGATCATGATGCCGGCACATTCGGTGCAGATCTCCTCGATGTTGTCCACGCCCGCGCGGTTTTCGATCTTGGCGATCAGCTCGGTGTCACTGTCGCCGAGCTCGGCAAGGTATGCCTTGATGTCGAGCAGATCCTGTTTGCAGGAAACGAAGGAACAGGCGATAAAGTCGATGCCGTTTTCGATGCCGAAGCGGATGTCCGCCTTGTCCTGCTCGCTGAGGTATTCGAGCTTGAGTACCTTTCCGGGAAAGCTCATGCTCTTGCGGTCGGACAGCTCGCCGCCCACCAGCACCTCGCAGATCGCGTCCGTATCGGTCAGCGCGACAACGGTAAAGGACATCAGCCCATTGCACAGAAGAATTTTATCGCCGACGGCGAGATCGCGGATCATACCCTTGTAGCTGACGGATACGCGCTCCTGCGTACCCACGATGTCCTCGACGGTAAAGGCGAAGCGGTCGCCCTCGCGCAGCAGAATTTTTCCGTTTTCAAAGGTGCCGATGCGGTATTCGGGCCCCTTGGTATCAAGCAGGATCGCCAGCGGAATGTTCAGCTCCTGACGAACTTTTTTGATCATTTGGATGCGCGCAAGATGGTCTTCGTGCGTGCCGTGTGAAAAGTTGAGGCGCGCCACGTTCATACCCGCACGGCACATCGCCGCAAGCGTTTCTTCATCCGAGCAGGCAGGACCCAGCGTACATACGATTTTTGTTTTTCTCATAAGGCTTCTCCGAAGGAAAGATTTCAGATATTATTTTACGATAATCCGAGAGAAAAATCCATAGATTTAAAAAGATTTTACGTGTAAAAAATCGCTGTAAAAAAATAAAAGGCTTTCCGCGAAGGAAAGCCTTTTTTGACATTTTCTTACTGCTCGTTCGATGCGTCGAGGCAATCAAAGCGCTCCTGGCAAGAGGGGCAGATCAGGTCACGGGGATCGCAGGTCTCGTCGAAGCAAACACTTGCGCCGCAGTGGGGGCAGGTAGCTTCATAGAAGCCGTCGCAGTCCTCGTCGCAGTTGTCGCAGTCGCCGTCGCACTCGTAGTCCTCATCGTCTTCGTCGCAATCACAGTCGCAATCGCACTCGTCGTCCGAGTACACGAATTCCTCAACATCGCCGAGATCCTCGTCGAGCTCCTCAACGTAGTCGTTCAGGGTTGCAACATCGTCGGCAACGTCGGTCAGATCGTTTGCCAGCTCGTCGAGCGTTTCGACAACAGCCTTGAGCAGTTTGCCCTCAGGCTTGCTCTCATCCAAATTCAAACCTTCCAGAAGTCCCTTCAGGTATGCGGTCTTTTCAGTAATGGTCATGGTAATCTCTCCTTTATTATAAAGATGGATTAAAAAAGCGCGACCGAAGTTGATGGCGCGCTTTTTTCTTTTCAAAAAACTATGCTCTGGACAGGTACTCGCCGGTACGGGTGTCAACCTTGAGGACATCGCCGGTGTTGATGAACAGCGGTACCTTGATGACAGCGCCGGTCTCGAGCGTTGCGGGCTTCAGAGTATTGGTCGCGGTGTTGCCTGCGAAGCCGGGATCGGTGTCGGTAACTTCGAGCTCCACGAACGTGGGAGGCTCAACTGCAAATACGTTGCCCTTGTAGGAAACGATGCGGCACATCATATTCTCTTTTACGAACTTGAAG
Source organism: Clostridia bacterium (assembly GCA_017463665.1). Classification (GTDB taxonomy): domain Bacteria; phylum Bacillota; class Clostridia; order Oscillospirales; family CAG-272; genus UMGS902. The sequence goes on from JAFTOT010000011.1 coordinate 3,063, forward strand.
TCGTCGCCGAGCTTGTCCGCGTTGATGGGAAGCTGGTCATAGGACTCCATATCCATGAAATAATAGAGCTCGCCGTCATTGTAGAGATACTGCATGTCCTTGCGCTCTACATATGCGTTCTCAAACTTGTCGGTGGGGCTGAAAGTTTTTTCGACAACGGCGCCGGTGATGACATTCTTCAGCTTGGTTCTGACAAAAGCTGCGCCCTTGCCGGGTTTTACATGCTGGAATTCAACGACCTGCAGAACATTGCCGTCCATTTCAAACGTAATGCCGTTTTTGAAATCTCCTGCTACTACCATATAAAAAATCCTTCTCAACGACTTATGAATTTTTTAAAAAAGTCAGGCAAGACACATGCGGTCGTTGTCACATATACTCGCCCACAATACTGTTACGTTTTATTTTACCGCATGTTTCGGTTTTTTGCAATAGGTTTGTTAAAAATTATTCCAAAATTCTAATAAGAAAATGCACATCTGCCCTTGACAGCGCAAAAAAACTCTGTTATAATGTAAATACCTCTGCGCAAGAGGTCTTTTTTTGCGTGCCTTTTTCCTTCCGCACGCAATGCCTTGTGCACCGAGGGAGGTACGGCGGCGTACGGCTTTGCCGATACGGTCGCAGCTTAACGGGCATACGCCCGAAAAACAAACAGGAGGTGCCGATACATGAGAGTTAAGATTACCCTGGCATGCAGCGAGTGCAAGCAGAGAAACTACGAGACCAAGAAAAACAAGAAAAACGATCCTGACAGACTTGAAATGAACAAGTACTGCCGTTTCTGCAACAAGCACACTCTGCACAGAGAAACCAAGTAATTACGGAGGAAAGAAAGATGGCAGAAGCTACGAAAGAAAAGAAACCGAGCCGCATCGCAAAATTCTTCCGCGACTACAAGAGCGAGCTGAAAAAGATCACCTGGTGCCCTTTTAAGAGCGTCAAGTCCAATACCATTCTGGTTGCCGGCATTGTTGTTGCATTGGCAATCGTGATCGGCGTACTGGATCTGGCATTCGGTTCGGGCATCGTTGCCTTCGGAAAACTCTTCGGCTGATCCCATCACGGAGGTCGGTTATGAGCGATATCAACGAATTGGCAAGACTCGGCCCGAGATGGTATGTAGCACATACCTATTCCGGCTATGAGAACAAGGTGAAAACCAATCTCGAGAAGATCATCGAGAACAGAAATCTCGGACATCTGATTTTTGACATCAGGATCCCTGTGGAAACTGTTATGGAAACAAACAGCGCAGGTGAGGAGAAGGAAACCGAGGCGAAGCTGCTTCCCGGCTATGTGTTCGTGAAAATGATCATGAACGACGAGAGCTGGCACGTAGTTCGCAATATCCGCGGCGTTACAGGCTTTGTAGGTCCCGGATCCAAACCCGTCCCGCTGACGGAGGACGAGCTCGCCATTATGCAGGGCGAGACGACCAAGGCTACCTTTAAGGTGGGTGAGACGATCAACATCGTCCGCGGCACTTTCGAGGGCTACAGCGGAAAGATCTACGACATTTCCGAGGATGGCGCAAGTGTGACAGTCCTTGTCAACACAGGTAAGCGCGATATGCCCGTGAAGGTCGAGATCGGCGACATCAAACTCGCAGAGTAAAATCGCAAAGTATCATTTCGTCCTTTTTTAAAGGACAGCTTCGCATGATGCGAAGTACTGTGGGAGAGGAAAAATTTTTGAATTCCTCGAAATAACCACATTTGGAGGTGCATTTAACATGGCAAAGAAGATTACCGGTTACATTAAACTGCAGATCCCTGCCGGCAAGGCAACGCCTCAGCCGCCTATCGGTCCTGCACTCGGTCAGTACGGCGTTCCGATTCCGAACTTCACCAAGGAATTCAACGAGAGAACCAAGAACGACATGGGTCTTATCATCCCTGTAGTTATCACGGTTTACGCTGACCGTTCTTTCACGTTCATTACCAAGACTCCCCCCGCAGCTGTTCTGATCAAGAAGGCTTGCGGCATCGAGACCGCTTCGGGTACCCCGAACAAGACCAAGGTCGCTTCGATCACCAAGGAGCAGATCCGCAAGATCGCCGAGACCAAGATGCCTGACCTGAACGCAAGCTCTGTTGAGAGTGCTATGAGCATGATCGCAGGTACCGCGCGCAGCATGGGCGTTACCGTTGTAGACTAAGGAGGGGACCGAAGATGACAGGAAAGAAGTATACCGAGAGCGCAAAGCTCATCGATAAGAGCAAGCTCTATGATGCATCCGAGGCTGTTGCCCTCGTTTGCCAGACCGCAAAGGCAAAGTTCGACGAGACCGTTGAGCTTCACGTTCGTCTGGGCGTTGACTCCCGCCATGCAGACCAGCAGGTCCGCGGCGCGATCGTTCTCCCCAACGGTACCGGTAAGACCGTAAGAACCCTCGTTTTCGCAAAGGGTGACAAGGCTACCGCTGCTACCGAGGCAGGCGCTGACTATGTCGGTGCTGAGGATATGGTGCAGAAGATCACCACCGAGAACTGGTTCGACTTCGACGTAGTAATCGCTACTCCCGACATGATGGGTGTCATCGGTCGTCTGGGTAAGGTGCTCGGTCCTAAGGGCCTGATGCCTAACCCCAAGGCCGGTACCGTTACCATGGACGTTGCTAAGGCAGTTGCTGAGGCAAAGGCCGGTAAGATCGAGTACCGTCTTGACAAGACCAACATCATCCACTGCCCCATCGGCAAGGCTTCCTTCGGCGCAGAGAAGATCGGCGAGAACTTCGACGCGATCATGAACGCCATCATCAAGGCAAAGCCGGCCGCTGCAAAGGGTCAGTACATCAAGAGCTGCGTTATCGCAACCACGATGGGCCCCGGCGTAAAGGTAAACTACGCAAAGCTTGGCTAATCAGCAATCAAAAAAAGGTGCACGTGCGTGCACCTTTTTTGTTTGTACCTGGCATTTTGCGCGGGATTGTGGTATAATCGGCATAAAGAGAGGGGATGGCAAGGTGGAACACAGTGAAAAGGCGGCGGAGCTGTTTTTATCGGGGTACAACTGTGCGCAATCGGTGGCGGTGGCGTTCTGCGATGTGACGGGGCAGGACGAAAGCTTCACGGCAAGGCTTGCCGCGCCGTTCGGCGGCGGCATGGGGCGTATGCGCGAGGTCTGCGGCGCGGTCTGCGGCATGTTTATGGTGCTCGGCGCGCTGTACGGCTATGATGATCCCTGCAAAAAAGACGGCAAAAAGCAGCTCTACACCGATGTGCAATCCCTCGCGGACAGATTCCGCGCCGAGGCGGGCAGCATCATTTGCCGCGAGATCCTGAAAGATCCCGCATCCGATCCGAACCCCAGCGCACGTACCGCGGAGTATTACCGCAAGCGCCCCTGCGCACGCATGGTCATGCTCGCATCCCGCCTGCTCGACGAGTTTATCGGGGCGCATCCCATCTAAACCTATCGAAGAAACACGGCAAAAGCCGCGGCTTTATGTTTTTGCGCGGCGTTTTTTGGCTGTGTTTTTTTCTGTGTGCAGCACGCTTTTTGCCCATGCGAGCTCCTCTTTACTGAGGGCACCTACGAGGCGGGAGAGCAGCAGATAGAGGGCGATGTAGAGCAGGCACTCGAAGACCACGCCGAACCACGACAGGGGCAGCGCTATGCGGGACAGCACAACTTTGCCGAGGTTTGCCGCACCCACGGCGGCAAAAAGCGGCGCGAACACGAGCTTGCCGATGTTGAACCGCAATTCCACCATCGAGAGCAGCTTGCCGATGCTGAACACGGTATTGATGCACTCCGAGACGTAGATCACCACGATGTAGCCGTAGACACCCATGCGCGGCACAAGCAGCCAGACCAGCAATGCGCTGATCGCGGCGTCGGCAATGTTGACGCACATGGTGTAGAACTGCTTGCCAAGCCCTTTTAAGATCGAATCGGTGACCGTGTCGAGGAACATCACGGGCATCAGCGGCGCGAGCGCACGCAGATACTCCGCCGCCTCGCGCGAGCCGTAGATCACGTCGCACAGGTCACCGGCAAAAGCGGAAAACATCCCCGCGCAGAGGATCGAGAAAAAGAGCGTGACGAAAAAGGCGCGCGAGGTGACGTAGGACACCTCTTTTTTGTTGTCGGCGGCGTAGAATTCGGTGATCTCGGGGATGATCTGCCCCGAGAACGCGCCGACGAAGGACGAGGGATAGAGCACGATGGGCAGCGCCATCGCGCTGACGATGCCGTAGGTCGCCAGCGCGCTCGGATCGCCGTAGGCGGTGAGTCCGATGGGGATGAGAATGTGCTCCACGGTGACAAGCCCCGAGCGCACATACGCCGAAAAAGCAACCGGCAGCGAGATGTCGAGCACCGACCGCATGCCCACAGGCTTGCCCCCGCCCGTGAGCGTGCGTTTATCCGCAAGGTAAGAGAAAATTTGCAGAAAAAAAGAGAAAATTTCGCTGATGCTGCCGCCGAGCACGAGCGCGAGGCAGGCGTATTCGATCCCGCGCGGCAACAGCAGCGAGAGCAGGAAGGTGCAGGCGAGAATTTTGACCGTCTGCTCGAGCACCTGCGAGATCGCGTTTTTGTACACGCGGCGCACCGCGGCAAAGTACCCCGAGAAGGCGGAGCAAAGTGACAGCGGCAGCAGGGACAGCGACAGCGCGCGCACCGACATGGCAGCGCGCGGCTCGGAGAGAAAGTGATCGGCGACAAAGTCGGAAAAACAGAACAACCCCACGCTTGCCAGCGTGCCGAAAAAGAAGCCGTACAGCAGACACTTGCGCATGGCGCTTTTCACGCTCGCGCCCTCGTTTTTGCCGAAATAGAGCGCGACCAGCCGCGTCGCCGCGAGGTTCACGCCCGAGGTGGCGAGCGTCACCGCAAAGGTGTACACGCTCATCACCAGCGAGAACAGACCCATGCCCTCGCCACCGACTTTCTGCACGCAAAAGGCGTTGAACGCCACCGAAACCGTCCGCATCAACAGCGTGCAGCCGCTGAGGATCAGCGCATTGAGGATATACCGTCTGGCTCTTTCCATCTGTTTTCCGCTCCCATCCTGCCGAAATTTTAATTTTTTCTCTAAATTCTATGCTGCAGGAAAAGAAATCATTAAAAAATGTGGCGCGGCGTGAAAAAATATAGTATACTAAAGAAAGAGTTTAATTTGAGAGGATCGTATGGCATATATCGTTTTTGACATGGAATGGAATCAGCCGATGTGCGCGGCACAGCCGCAGAAGGGGAAAAACGGCGTCAAGCTCTCGGGCGAGATCATGCAGATCGGCGCGGTGTGTCTTTCGGCGAACGGCGAGATCGAGGCGAGCTTTTCGCTTTGTGTAAAGCCGCATTTTTACCGTCGGCTCAATAAGCGCGTGCGCGAGCTGACCGGCATCACCAAGGAGCAGCTTGCTGCGGCGGATGCATTCCCTGCTGTGTTTGCGCAGTTTGACGCATTCTGCGGCGAGCATCCCACGCTGCTCACCTGGGGCTTTGACGATGTGCCGATCCTGCGGCAGAATCTGATCGCGTGGGGGCTCGGCACCGAGATCTGCGAGGAGTCCTACAATCTGCAGACGATCTTCAATACCCAGACCGACGGCGGCAAGGGGCAGCGCTCGCTTGCCTATGCGCTGGAGCATTTCGGTATCGTGCCCGAGCTTGAGGCGCACGACGCGCTGCACGATGCGTACCACACGGCGCTTGTCGCGAAGAATCTCGACCTTGCAGGCGGCATTGCCGCATACGGCGGCGGCAGCTCGGGTACGCTGTGGGAGCACCCGCTCTCCACCGACAGCTTTTATCCCTACCCGCACAAGCGCGCCGCGTTCGCCGATGAAAAGCTCACACGTATCGTTTGCCCGACCTGCGGCGCAAAGCTCAGCACCGCGAAATGGGTGACCAAGGGCGGCAATTTCTATGTCGCGACCGCGTCCTGCCCCGAGCACGGCGATTTTATCGGGCGCATTAAGTTCTCGCACGCGTCGAAGGAAACGCTTTCTGCCGTACGCAGCGTGTATAAGGGATCGAAATTCGCTTCCGAGCACTATGCCGAAGTCCTTGAAAAATCCGAGCGCCGCAAGGACGCATTCAAAGTGCGTATGCGCGAGCAGCGCAAAGCCAAACGCCAGAAAAAAGCAGCAGAAGCGAAGGCAGGCGAAATATAAAGGTTGTTTATAAGCGTAAGCGTTACGCAGAAACATTGTAGGGCGCGACGTCCCGACGCGCCCTACAAGAGTTGTTTGCCACCGCTCTGCCGCTAACCTTTCCTTTACCATACCCAACAAAAGCAAAAAGCGCCCTTGCGGGCGCTTTTTTGCAGCTGTTTAAAACTCGAAGTCCATGCAGTAGCGGGACTTGACGACATTGCGGACGTTGGTTGCCGCCTTGACGTGCTCGGGGTGAACGGCATAGCCTGCGAGTGCTTCTTTAGACTCGAGGGTGCTGTCGAGCATGAGGCTTACGTTGCTGGTATCCAGCGGGTTGGTCGCAACGTTCAGCGAAACGAGACCGGGCACAACGCCGACCAGCGCTTCGAGCTCTGCCTTCGCCTTTGCAGCGGCAGCTTCTCTCTCGGGAGCAGAAAGCTCATCCTTGAACTGCCAAAGTATCACATGTCTTACCATAGTTTCTCTCCTTGTATTTTTGTCGGAAGTCTTTTCTTTCGACTGATTTTATATATTCATGATCACGGGCAGGATCATCGGCTTGCGGTGGGTCTTCTGGTACAGGTACTTGGAAAGGCTGTCCTTGACCGAATTCTTGATCTCCGCCCAATCGGTATGGCTTGCGTTCAGACTCTTTTCGATCGCTTCGAGTGCGATGGTGCGCGCCGCGTCCATCAGTTCCTCGCTCTCGCGGACATAGACGAAGCCGCGCGAAATGATATCGGGTCCCGAGATCATCAACTGTGCATTGGTATCCACCACGGCAACCACCACGATCAGACCGTCCTGCGACAGATGCTTGCGGTCACGCAGTACGATGTTGCCGACATCGCCGACGCCGTAACCGTCGATCAGCACCTTGCCCGACGGGATCGTACCTGCAAAGCGGGCGCCCTTCTGGTCGATCTCAAGCACCTTGCCGATGTCCGAAACGAAAATGTTTTCATCGGGAGTGCCCATTTCGAGCGCGAGGTGTCTGTGTGCGTCCAGATGCCGCAGCTCGCCGTGGATGGGCATGAAATATTTCGGCTTGGTCAGCGCGTGCATGAGTTTGAGCTCCTCACGGCAGGCGTGTCCCGAAACGTGTACATCGGTCTCGGGGTCGTGCATTACGGTCACGCCGCCCGCAATCAGTGCGTTGATGATCTTGCCGACCGATTTTTCGTTGCCGGGGATGGCGGTCGCGCTGATGACGACCAGATCCTTCTGTCCGAGGGTGATGCGGTCGTGATCGCCGAAAGCAAGGCGGTAGAGCGCACTCATCGGCTCGCCCTGGCTGCCCGTGGTGACCAGCGTGACCTGACTTTCGGGGTAGCGCTTGACATCCTTGATGTCGATCAGCACGCCTTCGGGCACCTGCATGTAACCGAGCTCGCTTGCCGCCTCGATGATGTTGACCATGCTGCGTCCCATGACCGCAACCTTGCGTCCGTGCTGCGCGCTCAGTGAGATGATCTGCTGTACGCGGTGCACATTCGAGGAGAATGTCGCGATGACGATGCGTTTGTCGCCGTTTTTGAGGAAGATGTCGGACAGCGACTTGCCGACTTTTTTCTCCGAGGGGGTGAAACCGGGGCGCTCGGCGTTGGTAGACTCGCACATGAGCAGCAAAATGCCCTCGTTGCCGAGCTCGCCGATGCGCGTAATATCCATCATTTTGCCGTCGATGGGCGTCATATCCAGCTTGAAGTCACCCGTGTGCAGGATCGTGCCCAGCGGAGTGCGGATCGCGATGGCGCAGGCGTCGGCGATCGAGTGGTTCACGCGGATGAACTCCGCAGTGAGGTTACCGACTTTTACAACGTCGCCCGCCTGTACGGCGTGGAGCTTCGGGTTCTCGGGCAGACGGTGCTCGGAGAGCTTGCGTTCCACGATGCCGAGGGTGAGCTTGGTGCCGTAAATATCGGGGTTGATCGTGCGCAGCACATAGGGCAGCGAGCCGATGTGGTCCTCGTGTCCGTGTGTGAGCAGGATCGCGCGCACCTTGTCGCGGTTCTTTTCCAGATACGTGATATCGGGGGTGACAAGGTCAATGCCGAGCATGTCTTCATCCGGGAATGCGATGCCGCAGTCGATCAGGATGATGTCGTCCTCATACTCGATCATGGTCATGTTCTTGCCGATCTCGTGCAGACCGCCGAGGCTGGCGATGTGCAGCTTCGAGGTGATGACCGGCTTTTTCTTACGTCCGCCGCCCGTGCGCTTGCGGGGGGCCTTCGGAGCCTTTTGCTCTGCGGCTTCTTTCGTTTCGGCTGCGGGTGCGTTTATCGTTGCCGCCGCATCGGTCGCCGGCTTTGCCTTACGCTGGCGCGGCTGTCCCTTCGGGCGGGGTCTTCTCTTGGGCTTTTGTGTTTCGGCAGTTTCTGCCGCGATGCTCTTTTCGTTTTGTTCCATAAATTCTCCTTTTCTTAAATTTGGTAAAAAGCACGAAAATAAAACTGTCCGTCTCGGACAGTAAAATCCAAAATATGTTTCTGCTTGGAGCGCACCGCAAAACGCACAGGCGGGCACTTTACACAGCACTTTTACCGTTCAAAAGTATTCAATGTATAGTATACACCATTTATGCGTGTTTTGCAATAGGGAATTTAGCGGGCGAAGAAATGAATGTTTAGCGCGGTGCATACGCACATTTTGTAGGGGAGGCGTTTCGCCTCCCGTAATCACCATGATCGTTTAATAACGGCGGGAGGGGAAACCCCTCCCCTACGATATTTGTTCACCGCCGTTACACACAAACGATAATTTTATTTCTATAACATCATCCCCACCAGCACGCCTGCGGCGATGCCGCAGGCGGCGCCGATGGCGAAGGCGATGACGTCGCGCTTTGTCACGCGGCGGTGACGGCGGCGCGTGGTATTGCGGTCGACGATCCGCTGCGCCTCGCGCACGATCTCCTCGTGCCCGCGATCCTCGACATCGCGGCGCAGCAGAAAATACGCCTCGTCAAAGATCTGCGAGTCGGTTCCTTTCAGTAAAATGATCTTTCTCTGACAGCCACGCAATACAGAGCCACTTCCTTTCCTGCACATATTTTTGCCACTTCTGCTTTGAATATGCAGCCAAGGCGGAGAAAAAAGGGGGTGGGGGAACGTGCTCCCTCTTTTTCCGAAATGTTAGGGGTTACATTTTTTCGAGAATCTACTATAATGATAATAAGAAAAAGAAAGGAGCGGCGCGCAATATGGAGCTGATACAGATCGGAGAACATGCACTCAAAGTCATGCTCACAAAAGAGGACATGGAATATTACGCGATCGAATTTGAACGGCTGGACTATGAAAATACCGAAACGCGGCGTGCCATCTGGAACATCCTCGATGAAGCGAAGCGCACACTCGGCTTTGAGGCGGCGCATGATGGATTGTACATACAGGCATTCAAGGATAAGGGCGGCGGCTGTGAGCTGTTCGTCCGCCGCATGGATACGCCGCGGGAGGTGTCCCTGCGGCGCGTGTTGTTCCGCTTTTCGGGCATGCGTCCGCTGCTTTCGGCGTGCGCAAGGCTGCAGAACTGCGGTTTTTCGGGGGCAAGCACTGCATTTTCGGGAGATGACGGCGCTCTGTATTTGACGCTTTCGGGCGGAACCGGCGTTTCCCCGTTTTCCTACCTGTGCGAGCTTGGCACCTCTCTGCCGTACAGCGAAGCTTTCCTTGCCGAGCACGCAAAGCCGCTCTGCGAAAACGCGGTGTCTGCGCTGTCGGCATTGCGATAACTTACAGTTGACAAATTTTTCGACAAATTATATAATATAGGTAACATTATTTTGCCGAAAGGACGTATATCATGGGAAAGTTTTCTGAAGATTTTAAGGCATTTATCGCGAAAGGCAATGTTGTAGACATGGCAGTCGGTGTTGTTGTCGGCGGTGCGTTCAACAAGATCGTGACCTCGCTGGTCAATGACATCATCATGCCGCTGGTCAGCCTGCTGGTCGGCGGACTCAGCGTTTCCGATTGGAAATGGGTGATTCGCCAGGCCGTGCTCGACGCCGAAGGCGCTGTCGTTACTGCGGAGACCGCACTGTGCTACGGTAACTTCATCCAGACGGTCATTGACTTCTTGATCGTAGCGCTGACCATCTTCACCGTGCTCCGCGTTTTCACCAAATTGCAGATCAAGCGCGAAAAGAAGTAAGAAAAAGCTGCCGTAAGGCAATGTCGCTCAGATAAGAAAGATAAATGATTGTTTAGCGATGTAACGGCGACGAACAACTCTTGTAGGGCGCGACGTCCTCGACGCGCCGTTTTACTACGGTTCATGCGGCGCGTCGAGGACGTCGCGCCCTACAATGTTTCTGCGTAACCTTTACACACTTAAACAATCATTTTTCTTTTTACCAAAATCAAAAGTACCAAGCTCTTTCGATTGTATCGAGCTTGGTGCTTTCTCTTATCTGAATGCCATTGCCCGATCGGGCAGCTTTTTTCATTCTACCAGCGAATACAATATGCTTTTCATTTCGTCGGCGGTTTCGGCGAAATTGAGCTTGCCGCGGGCGGCGGAGGCACCGCGGATATCGTGGATGTAATGCGCCATGATCTTGCGTGCCTCGGGGATGGCGAAGCGTTCCTCTTTGTATTCGCACACAAGGTCAAGGTGATGCGCCGCCTCGGCGATGATCTCCTCGGGCGTGGGCGGGGTGTAGGGCTTGCCATCGAAAAAAGCGGTCAACTCGTCAAAGATCCACGGGTTGCCCATCGCGCCGCGTGCGATCATAATGCCGTCGCACCCGGTTTCACTAAGCATCGTTTTTGCCGCTTCGGCGCTGAAGATGTCGCCGTTGCCCACCACAGGGATCGTAACGGCGTTTTTCACCGCCGCGATGACCGAAAGATCGGCCTTACCGCTGTACATCTGCGCGCGCGTGCGCCCGTGCACGCAGATCATTGCCGCGCCCGCATCCTCGAGCGCCTTTGCCATCTCGGGGGCATTTTTGTGCGCCTCGTCAAAGCCCGCGCGGATCTTGACCGTAACGGGCAAATGCGTGGCATCGACCACCGCGCGCACAATGCTTGCCGCAAGCGGGATGTCGCGCATCAGCGCACTTCCCTCTCCGTTGGAAACGATCTTGCGCACGGGGCAGCCCATATTGATGTCGATCGCCGCGGGGATCTTCACATAGTCGGCAAGCGTTCCGTCCGAGATGCGGCGTGCCGCCTCCGCCATAAAATCGGGGCGGGAGCCGAAGAGCTGCAGCGCGATCGGCATTTCATCCTCGCCGAACTCGCAGAGCTTCGGCGTTTTTTTGTCGCCGTAGCAGATCGCCGCCGCGCTGATCATCTCGCTGCACAGGTATTCTGCCCCGTGCGAGCGGCAGATCTTGCGAAATGCACGGTCGCTCACGCCTGCCAGCGGGGCAAGGCAGAGCCCGTGCGGGATTTCTATCGAATGTATTTTCATGCGTATCCTCAAACTTTGTAATATCCTTATAGTACCATTTTTGCCGTTTGCTGTCAACTTTTTTACCAGATATTTAGGCCTGTGCAGGCAGTCCTCTCTATGGTAAAATTGTTAAGGTAAAGGAGGAATGCAAATGCAAAAGAAATTTTGGACAATTTTGTCAACTGCCGCACTCACGGCGCTTTTGGCGGTCAGCGCATCGGCGCTGGACGGCGGCAAGGTGAACGCACGGCTCAATGTACGTGCATCGGCAACCACATCCGCCTCTATAAAAACGACGCTGAACAGCGGCTCGACCATCACGCTGATCAGCAAAAGCGGCAACTGGTGGTATACAGAGTATGCGCCGAACAGCTACGGCTATGTGCACGGCGACTACGTGACGAGCATGGGACTGCAGACCGCGACCGTGCGCACGCAGAGCACGGCTCTCAACGTCCGCGCAAGCGCGTCCGCATCCGCTTCGGTCGTTGGCAAACTGCCAAAGGGTGAGCAGGTCGTCATCCTCGGTACATACGGCAACTTTTATAAGATCTTATACGACGGCAACAAAACCGGCTACGCCTCGACCGCGTATCTGACGATCGAGGGCTCGACCTCGGCTGCCCGCTCGGCGATCACGCTGTCGGTGCCGTCTTACAAGCAGTATAACTATACCTCGCTGCGCCTGCCCGGCTCGGGCGAACCTGTCTCCACGCACGGCTGCGCGGTCACTTCGCTCGCCATGTCCGAGAGCTACCGCACCGGCAAGACCGTCACGCCGAAAACCGTGATCGCAAATCAGAAATTCACATCCACAGGTGCGCTCTACTGGCCGAGCGGCTATTCGCGCGGCGAAAACACGCTTGCGTATATGTATACCCAGCTTGCAAACGGCAAGCCTGTGATCGTGCATGTGAAAAAGTCGAACGGCTCGGCGCATTTCGCCGTGGTCTACGGCTTTACGGGCGGCGAGCTTGCGGCATCGAATTTCAAGCTCCTCGATCCCGGCTCTGCAAGCCGCACGACTTTGCAGGCGCTGTACAACGTATACCCCACGCTGATCAAGACGCTGAGCTATTGATCTCCGTCCGAATCTTGCGGGGAGAGATCTGTCACTACGCTAAAGTTTCCTTTACCGTAGTGACTTTTTTTTACAGCCGCTTTTTTCTTTATAATCTCCCTTTTTCTTTTGCTTCTTTTATGATATAATATTGTTTACGACTACAAACAACCGCCAAAGGAGATGGAAACTTGAAGGATACCATCCGCATTATTCATATGGGAGACCTGCATCTGGATTCTCCCTTTTCCTCGCTGGGCGTAGACAAAAGTGAGATCCGCCGCCGCGAATTGCGCGCAACGTTCACTTCCATTCTGTATTATATCAAGGAAGTCGCGGCAGACATCGTGCTGATCTCGGGCGACCTGTTTGACGACGGGTATGCCACCACCGAGACGGTGGAACTGCTCTGCAACCAGTTTGCAAGCCTGCCCGACTGCCGCTTTGTGATCGCACCGGGCAACCACGATCCCTACATGCGCGGCAGCCTGTACGCATCGGGAAAGCTGCCGAAAAATGTCTGCGTATTCACCTCGGAGGGGCTGCAGCGCTTTGTGTTCGATGATCTGAACACCGAGGTCTACGGCTGGGCATTCTGCTCGCCCTCGCTCACCGAAAGCCCGCTTGCGGGCAAAAGCGCCGATGACAACGGGCGGCTGCATCTGGTCTGCGGGCACTGCGACATGGCATCCCCGCTCTCGACCTACTGCCCCGTGACCAAGGAAGACGTTGTGCACTTCGGCGCACACTACAGCGGCTTTTCGCACATTCACAAAACGCCCGAGCTCTGTCAGGAGGGCGGCGTGACCTGGTCGTATTCGGGCTTTGTTGAGGGACGCAGTTTTGACGAGTGCGGCAAGGGCGGCATCTACTTTATCGAGGCAAAGACCACCGGCGACCACGTCCTCACCGTCAAGCGCAAGAACATCGCGCGACGCCACTACGAGTGGGACAAGCTGGACATCAGCGGCTGTGCGACGCTCGCCGAGGTTGCGGAGCGCATCGACGCGCTGATCAAAGAGAAAAAATACACCGAGGAGACGCTGCTGCGCGTCACGCTGCTGGGATCGGTCGCACCGTCGCTCGATAACCTTTCGCGCCTCGAGAGTGCGGTGCGCGGACTCTTTCTCCTCGAGATCGACGACCGCACCAGTCCCACCTTTGACGGCGGCGTACTCGAAAACGACCTGACCATGCGCGGCGAGCTCTACCGCGAGCTGCTGCCGCTACTCACGGGCGGTACCCCCGAGGAGCGCGCGACCGCGTCTGCGGCGCTCAAACTCGGACTTGCCGCGCTCGAAGGCAGAAACATCACGGAATAAGGAGTACCGACATGAGAATTGAAAAAATACATATCGACTCCTTCATGGGCAAGCGCGACCTGACGCTGGAGTTTTCGGCAGGGGTGAACATCCTGCGCGGCGACAACGAGAGCGGCAAGAGCACGCTTGCGGAGTTTATCAAATTCATGCTCTACGGCGCGGCAGCGCGCGGCGTGGACGGCACCATTCCCGAGCGACAGCGCTATCTTTCGTTCGGCGACACGTCTTTCGGCGGCACAATGGAGCTGCGCACGGCGGCAGGACGCTACCGCATCGACCGCACGGTCAACCAGACGCAGAGCGGCTTCCGCGAGAGCCTTGCCATCAGCGACCTCGACAAAAAGACGCAGGTGTTCAAGGGCGAAAACGCGGGCGATGCCCTGCTCGGCATCCCCGAGCACGTATTCAAGAAGATCGCCTACATCTCGCAGGAGGGCGAAGGCTACACGGGCGGCGCCGACCTCGGCGCGGCGATCGAAAATCTTCTCTTTTCCGCAGACGAAACGGTCAGCACCGACAAGGCACTCAAAAAACTGGATGCCCTGCGCGTGAGCCTGCGGCATAAGAACGGCAAGGGCGGCATGCTCTACGACCTTGAGCAGGAACGCACGGCGCTGGAAAGCCGCCTTAGCAAGGCGCTCTCCGAAAACAGTGAGATCATCGCCAAGGAAGGCAGCCTGCTGGAGACGCAGCGGCGCATCGCCGATAACAAGACCGAGTACAACCGCGCACGCAAGCTCTGCGAGCTGTATGACAACTACATCGCGCACACCCGCTTTGCGCGGCTGGACGAGACGATCGCCGAGGAGACCGCACTCGCCGAGGAGACCGCGGCGATGGAAAAGACCTTCGACGGCTTCGCGCCCGACGGCGAATACCTCGGCAGGCTGCGCCAGACCGCCGAGCAGATGCGCGCGGCGGATCTGCAAGTGCGTTCGGCAAAGGAAAAAGCAGAAAACGCGGCGCGTGCACGCGCCGCAGCCGAGGAAACCTCGACTGAGCGCAGCGACCTCGGCGCGCTCGAAGCGAGTGCCGCAAAGGTATCGGGCGCCGAGAAGGCGACCAAGGTGCTGACGGTTATGGGCATTGTCCTGCTCGCTTTGGCGGTGATCGTCGGCTGCGTCGTCTACCTGATGCGGCAGGAGAGCATTTGGTATGCTGCGGCAGCGGGAGCGGGGCTGGTCGGTGCGCTGTTGCTGCTCCTCGGCATTGTGAAAAAGAAAAATACCGACCGCCTGCTCCGATCCTTCGGCGTGACAAGCGCGTATGCCCTGCTCGAGAAGGTACGCGAGACCGAAGAGCGCACGGCGCGCATGGCAGAAGCGCTCGCCCGAGCTCGCGAGGACGAAAGTGCGGCAAAGGCGATGCTCGCCGCCGAGGAAACACGGCTGGACGTGCTGAAAGAAGCGCTCCACGCCGAGGCAGCGCGCCTGCACGGCGACGGCGGCGATCCCGACGCGCTGTTTGGCGCGGTGGAACAGTACATCGCACAGAGTGAGGCGCTCGCGTCCAAGGCTGCCCTGCTCGCCGACCGCAAAAAGCAACTGCGCAGCGAAACTGCGGCATACGACCGAGAATCGGTGGAAAAACTGCTCAGTGCCGTCGGCGACTTGACGGTATTTGAGAAGCTGGACATCACCGAATACAGCCGCAAGCGCGATTTCTGCGAGAACGCGATCTCGGCGCTTGAGATCAAACGCGGTGAGCTGGAAAAATCGCTTGCCGCCCTGCATGCCACCGTGGAAAATCCCGCACTGCTGCGTGCGGCGCTCGACGCGCTCTGCAAAAAAGAGAATGCGGCGAAGGAAAAATACGCCGCCGCCGAGCTTGCCATGCGCTCGATCGAGAACGCTTCTGCAGGACTGCGAGGGCGCGTGTCCCCCCGCCTTGCCGACTACGCGGGCAAGCTGATGGCAGTGATGACCGACGGCAAGTACAGCGAGTTCGGCGTGGACGGCGCAATCTCGCTGAGCTACCTTTCCGAGGGCGGCGCGCACGACGCGGCATACCTCTCCAAGGGAACGCGCGAGAGCGCCTACTTTGCCCTGCGGCTTGCCCTTGCCGACCTTCTGTGCAAGGAAGAAAAGCTGCCGCTGATCCTCGACGAGAGCTTCGCGCACACCGATGACCACCGCACAAAGCAGATGCTGCGCATCCTGATGGCGCTCGCCGCCGAGGACACGCAATCACTCGTCCTCACCTGCCACACCCGCGAAGAAAAGATCGCCGACACCGTCGGCGTGTACAACCTAATCGAACTGTGATGAATTGCGATCCTGCGGATCGCATGATTTGAGCACTGCGTGCTCATGATTTGGCTTCGCCATGATTTGCCCTGCGGGGCATAAAGGATCGCAATGCAAATCATGGAGCGACCGCTCCAAATCATGGCGGCACGCGCAAATCATTATATGCATAACGCAAAAGCGCCAAGCGAATTTTCAAATTCGCTTGGTGCTTTCTTTTCCGTATCTTTAGAACCGGTTTTACTGCGGTTCATGCGGCGCGTCGGGGACGTCGCGCCCTACAAAAGGTATTTTCGCGGCATATCGTCTTCTTGCAACGCTTTTCCCCGTATCTTTAGAACCAGCTGCCGATGAAGATGTACAGACCGATGCCGATGAGGATCACGCCGCCGAGGATGCTGGCCTTGCCTGCGAGCTTAGTGCCTGCCTTTTTGCCGACGGCAACGCCGACCACGCAGATCACAAAGGTCATAGCTGCGATCACCAAAACGGTCTTGAGCGCTTTCATCAGATCATAATCCGAGATGGTAAAGCCGGTCGAGAGCGCGTCGATCGAGGTGGCAACTCCCTGCACCAAAAGCGCGGCGAAGCCGACCGCCGGCTGCTCCGCATCGCTGTCCTTGTTTTGGATGCCCTCATACAGCATCTTGCCGCCGATATAACCGAGAAGACCGAGTGCGATCCACGGGATCAGTGCTTCAAACCATGCAAAATACTGCGCGATCGTATGGACGCAAAACCAGCCGATCAGCGGCATCAGTGCCTGGAAAAAAGCAAAAATGCCTGCGATGCCGCACATTTTTTCCGCTTTCATCCGCGGCTCGTTGAGTCCGTTTGCCAGCGAGACCGAAAAGGCGTCCATGGCAAGTCCCGCGCCGAGCGCAATGCCCGTAAATAAAAAATCCATTTTTTTAACCTCCAAAATTATAACAAAAATCCCAAGTACGGCGCAACCATACTTGGGTGTCATTTTGCAAAAAGGATAGACTCCATGTATAGCTTTGCAGTTATACATGAGTCTCGCAATTTAAAGCAAGCCAGACCTTGCGGCCAGTATGTTGACTTGCTACGCATCGCTGCGATGCGTTTGCTACTCCCTCACGGATTTTTGACTTGTCCCGTCATTATAGCACAAAAAAAGGCGTCCGTCAAGAGTTTTGGAATATTTTAGGAAAAAAGAAGGAGACTCACACGGTCTCCTTCTTTTTTACAGTCATTCGTACAAAAAATGCTTTCTGTAATAGTACGAAACGCAGTCGTACAGCTTTTTGTCGCCGTCTGCCATGGCGTCGGTGCGGTGGATGACGGGCTCGCGCGAGGCGATATCACTCGTGAACTGCATATACGCGCTGCCCTTGTAGCCGCAGAGCTCGAACACCTTGTTCATCAGGAAGGAGACCGAGGTCGTCTCGCCCTCGCCCGCAAAATCGTTGCCGCAGACTTCCTTTGCCGCGTCATTGGCAAGAATGAGATAGCGCGTGCCGTAGTAATTGCGGAATCCTTCCTCGGTGGAAGTATCCATGCTGATGCCGTATGCGCCGTAGACGCTGCCGTTGTTGCCGAGCCACGGCTTATGATCGCCGAAGAACACCAGTATGAGCGGTTCCTCGGTGGCAAGCATGTCGGTTGCAAAGGCGTAGAGCTGCTCGGTGGTGCCTTTGATGTTGTACAAGTAATTATTGAGGATAGTCTCATCCGCGTCGGTCGCACCCTCGTTTCGCTGTACATAGGGCGCATCGAAATAAGCAATATCCGACTCATACGGACCGTGCCCCTGATAGGTGATGCTGAAACTGAAATAGGGTTTGGACGCATCGCGTTCGAGATAAATATCGCGCATCATGGGGAAAAAGCGGGCATCATAGGTGATGTCGCCGCCGGTCTTCGGCTTGTAATAGTTTTCGCTGAAATAGTAGTTTTCAAAGCCGAGCTTTTGATTGATGAGCTGCCGATTGTAGAACCACGCATAGCAGGGGTGTGAGCCCTCGACGGTGTATCCATTGCGGCGCAGATACCAAACATAAGAATTGCTGTCGGCAACAAAGTTGTCCATCCGCTTGTACGGCATGCCCGTGAGAAATTCCCGCTCGCTGATGCGGGTATCGCCCGCGAAAATATCCACAATCAGGTCGCCGCTGTAGCCCATGGCTTCAAGCTCGTGATACTTCTCATAAATATCGGTGGTAAAGGTCAGCTCCTCGAAGCGGGAAAAATCATTGTACGCTTCGAGCATGACGCAAACGATGTTGACCTTTTTGTCCTCGGGGATGACCTCGTCGGTGTACTGCGCCAACACTGCCTGCACCTCGTCCGCGTCATAGCCGCTCGGCGCGGGATGAAATGCGGATTTTACAGAGTGCAAAAACGGATAGACAAAGCCCTTGGATATGTACTGCTGCGTCTCCGACCACCGGTAGATCAGCGCGGTATTCTCGGTTTTTTGATCGTAGATCGTGTCCGAGGTATACAGCGGTGCAAGCGTGCCGCAGGCAAGGGAAAGCACCAGCGCCGTCAAAAGGCGGGGCGCCTTGCGGCGGAAGCGTCCGCGCGCAAGCAGCACGAGCAGCAGCGTCCCCACGGCAAGCAGTATGATATACTTGATGATGCGTCTGTCGAGGAAGAGATCGTAGGTCGCGAGCATGTTCTGCGCCTCGGTCACAAGGGTGAAATCTTCTGCGAGCAGCGCGTCGCCGCGAAGTGCCATCTTGTAATAGTGCACCAGCGTCGGCACCATCACGCACACATTGGTGAGCAGATACGACCATACCGCGCGGTTGGTCAGCAGATAAAAGAGGATCGAAAGCAGCACGGGCGGTGCCATGTTGAGCAGCAGGATATAGGGATTTTGCAGATAGGAATAGAACATATCCGCTTCAAACGTGCCTCTCGCAAACAGCAAGCTGCCGATACCGCACACGATGCCGCCGAACACCGCCGCCAAAAAGGCAAAACAGATCCGACCGCTGCGGTAATATTTTTCGCGCCGATCCGATTTCACTGCAAACATTCGCTTTTCCTCCTTATGATATAAACCCGCAAAAGGCAGAAAAACTTGCAAATTCCGAAAATCTCGGTTTTTGCAAGGTTTTCTTCTGTGTATTATCGTTTGGATACCGATTTTTTCGGCAGACTTGATTACTCTTCCCAGTTGTGGTAAACTTCGCTGACGTCGTCGTTGTCCTCGAGGTTGTCGAGCAGAAGCTGCATGTGCTTGATATCGTCCTCGTTTTCGAGCGTGACATAGTTCGAGGGGATCTTGTCGGTCTCGGCGGATACGATTGCGTAACCCGCAGCCTCCAGCGCTTCTTTCACTGCATAGAGGTCGCTCGGAACCGTGTAGATCTCGAAGCACTCATCCTCGCCGCCGAAGTCCTCGGCACCTGCCTCGAGAGCGCATTCCATCAGCTTGTCTTCGTCGATTTTGTCGGTGCGCTCGATGACGATCACGCCCTTGTCCTCAAAGAGGTAGCTTACGCAGCCGTTCTGACCGAGGTTGCCGCCGAATTTATCAAAGTAGTGGCGCACTTCCGCAGCGGTGCGGTTACGGTTGTCGGTGGTCGCCTGCACGATGACGGCAACGCCGCAAGGACCGTAGCCCTCGTAGGTGATCTCATCGTAAGCGATGTTGTTGTCGCCCGAGAATTTCTTGATAACACGGTCGATATTGTCGTTGGGGACGTTGTTTGCCTTTGCTTTCTGGATCAGATCGCGGAGCTTGGAGTTGGAAACGGGATCGGGGCCGCCCTCGCGGATGGCGATCGCCATTTCCTTACCGATCTTGGTGAACACCTTCGCCTTCTGCGCGTCGGTCTTCTCCTTCTTGTGCATTATATTTTTCCATTTAGAATGTCCGGACATGGTGGGAACTCCTTTGTTATAATGAATAATGATTTGCAGTTTTATGCCCGCAGGGCAAATCATGCCGCAGGCAAATCATGAGCACGCAGTGCTCAAATCATGCATTCGTCAGAATGCAAATCATGGATATGATATTTTGCGTGTAACGCAAAATATCATATCTTCTCCGGCGTGCCGACGCAGATGAGGGAGAGGGCACCCCCGAGGATGTTTTTGGTTGCGCTGACGAGGCAGAGTCTCGTCGCACGGATGTCCGCGTCCTCGCAGTTCAGGATCGGGCACTCATGGTAGAAGCGGTTAAACGCCGCGCAGAGGTCGAGAATATAGCGCGTAACGGTGGACGGCTCGTAGTCGTCGATCGCGCTCTTGACCTTCTCGGGGAAGCGGAGCAGCACTTTGACGAGCTCACCTTCCTCATCGGTCGTGATCTTGGCAGCCGCCGCCTGCGGCTCACCCGCACGGCGCAGGATGCTGCAGGTACGCGCATAGGTGTACTGTGCATAGGGGCCCGTGTTGCCGTCGAACGACAGCGCATCTTCCATAATGAAGTTGATGTCCTTGATGCGGCTGTTCGAGAGGTAGTGGAAGACTACCGCGCCGACACCGACCGCCTTTGCGACCTCGTCCTTGTTTTCAAGGTCGGGGTTCTTCTCTTCAATGATGCCGAGCGACTTGTCGATCGCGGTGGCAAACAGATCTTTGAGCAGTACGACGTTGCCCGTACGCGTTGCCAGCTTTGCACCATCGATGGAGACAGTGCCGTAAGGAACGTGCACCAGCTTGTCCGC
>JAFTOT010000005.1 GCA_017463665.1 Clostridia bacterium
CGGTTCGCCCCGAAGGTGTCGAACCCGACGCAAATGAAGAGGCACTCAGCATGATGAGCGCAGCGGAGATCGCGCAGATGGAAGCCTCGCCGTTTGTGCAGGTGCAATCGCATACTTACGATCTGCACATCGTGGGCTACGATGAAGATGGAAAGCGGGGCGATGTGCTGCCGCTTGCATCTGAGGATGCTGCCACCTATAAGAAGATGTTTGCCGAGGATTGTACTTTGGCGGAGGCTGTTTTAACGGACGCCGGCGTTACAGAGCATATCGTGTTCTCGTATCCGAGTGGAAAGTATCACCCTTTAGCAGAGAGCGTCCTAAAAGCAAGAGGGTATCGCATGAGTCTGACTACCGATTTCGGGCATCGGAATCTGGTTGTGGCGGGCGATCCCGGATCTCTGTACCTGCTTGGCAGAATGAACGTCAACGACGAAACCACCGATAAAGAATTGCTTGCGTATTTGAGCAGAAAATAACGAAAATGCATTCTTTGTTGCGCAGATGGTTTTATGCGTGGTTCGTTTTTATAGATTGCAGTTATCACAATGCACAATCCCTAAGTTGACAAGTCTGCCGAAATGTGCTAAAATAGCCATGGCTTTGATGCCATGGCTATTTTTGTGAGGTATGTTTTGAAGAGAATATACATGTTTTTCTTTGCTGCCTGCATCCTTTCGATGGCGCTGCTGCTCGGTGCGCATGCTGATGACGGGGAGATCGCAAGCGGCATTTATACAATTAAAAACTGCGCGGACGGCACCTACCTCAACGCATTTGATTTTGCCTACGCGGACGGCGGCTATGCCTATACGGCGAAGTACAGCGGCGAGGAGGGGGAGAACATCCTCCTGATCCGTCAAGAGGACGGCTCCTATCTTCTGTATCCGCAGAGCGAAGCGGGAAAATACGCATTTTGCGTGACCGACGATGTGGCGGGGACGCGCGTTTCCAAGGCGGAAGAGGTGATCGACGGATCCTATTTTCGTATCCGCAACGACGGGGACGGCTATGTACTCTCCACGCCGGCAGGCAATGTGCTTGGCACTACCGAAAAGCAGGCACTGTATCGCATGCGGTTGGTGACGACCGAGCTCTACAGCGGCGAGGCAACGCAGCTTTGGGAGTTGGAGGCGGTACCGCTTTCCGCATTTGAACTGAAGACCGTCACGGATGAAGTCCGTGTCAATAGTGTCAGCGCGGTATATGCGGTGGTCACGCCCGCCTATATGCGTAATTTTGTCACCTGGTCATCCAGCGATGAAAGCATTTTGATGATCGACGATGACGGCTCCTTCTGTGCGCTTTCAGCGGGAACGGCGACCGTTACCGCGACGATCAACGATCGCAGCGAAAGTATTACGGTTACGGTGGTGGATAAAGAAGCCCCGACGTGGTACAGCCAGCATTTGGCGTATGACGGCGGTTGGCATGGCGGCGATCTTGCGGATGTCTATTTCTATTCGGGGTCCTACAAGCGCTTTATCATCAACGGTTTCAACCGCGGTCTCGACTGGATGGACGAGGGATGTGCGATCACCGCGGTGGCGACCGTACTGCACAATCTCGGCGCACGGTATGAAAAAGGCTACGACTTCCGCTTTGAGGCGGATGGCGATCTGGAGGCGGATCCCTACACCGTGGCGCTCGCCAATTCGGGCAATCGCGGACTCACCGAGTCGAAGGGCACGCTCTATTACAATCCCATCTTGATGAATCTGCGCGTGATCACTGCCAACTTCACCCTGTACGGGCAGCCGCTCACCTATACACAGACCTATGGCGTTTCCAAGAAGGCATTGAAAGAAACGCTGGACGCGCATCCCGAGGGCGTGATCGTGGCGATGAAAAACAGCTACAACGGCTCGCATTATATTGTAGTGACCGAGTGTGTCAATCCGACTGCCGCAAACCCGAATGACTATCGCTTTAAGATCTACGATCCGTCGGGACTGCACGGAAAGTCCGACGGCGATGACGTGCTGTTTGAAAAGTCGATCTCCTATGTAACGATGCGCTATCGGTATTCCAACTTTGTTTCGATGATTTATTTTGATATAGTTGCAGAGAGTTGAACGTTGCAGTGCAAAAAATCCGCTGATTCAGCGGATTTTTTTCATTGCAATGGCGACAGTGCTGTGCTATAATCTATATACATAAAAGTATAGATTGCATTGGATGCTGCGCAGACGGAATGGAGATTGACATGGAACGTACCTATGTTTTACAAAAAGAATATGACATTGTCGTTGTCGGCGGCGGCGTTGCGGGTGTAGCGGCGGCGGTCACGGCTGCCCGCTGCGGTGCAAAGACGCTGCTGCTGGAAAAAACGGCGGCACTCGGCGGTCTTGCGACGATCGGTCTTATCAACTGGTGGGAGCCGCTGTGCAACGCCGAGGGAAAGAAGCTGATCTCGGGCGTGTCCGAAGAGATCCTGCGCCGCACGATCAAGCATTGTAAACACCGTCTGCCCGCATGCTGGCAGCAGGAAGGCGTATGGGAGCAGGAGACGAACGATCGCTTTGTCACCCATTTCTCCCCTACGGTCATGTCGCTGGTGTTGAATGAAATGTTACTGGAAGCCGGCGCGGATATTCGCTATGACGCGCTTGCGACCTATCCCGATATGGACGGAAAAACCGTTCGCGGCGTTGAGGTGGAGACGGTCGGCGGAACCGAGTACTACAGTTGCCGTGCGTTGATCGACGCGACGGGTACTTGCGTGATGTTCCATCGCGCGGGAGCCCCCTGTAAGGACGGCGAGAACTTTATGTCCTACTATACGCACATCACCGACTTTGCCCCCGGCAAAGAATACAATATGCTCAAGGTTCGCGGTTGGCATATCAGCGGCGCGAGCATGAGCGGCAAAGGACATCCCGACGGCTTCCCGCAGTATGCAGGTGTCACGGGCGATGAGGTGACAAACTATATCATCAAGGGGCAGACGATTTTGCTCGACGAGATCAAGCAGAAGGATCCGCTCGCGCAGGAGATCGTTGCGCTGCCGATGATGCCGCAGTTCCGCATGATCCGTCATATCGCCGGTGCCTACGAGCTGACGATGGATGACTTGTATAAACCGCATGCCGATTCGGTCGGCACCTGCCCGTATTTCGGGCACAAGGGCTATTGGTTCGAGATCCCGTACGGCACGCTCTACGTGCCCGAATATCCGAACCTGTATGCTGCGGGCAGAGTGATCTCTGCTGCGGGCGATGCCTGGGACGCCGTGCGTGTGATCCCCGTGGCGTGCCAGACCGCCGAGGTCGCGGCGCGCGCCGCAGTGCTTGCACTGCATGAGAATATCCCCGCCCGTGACGTCGATGTTCCCACGCTGCAAGGGATCCTGCGCGAGCATCAGTTCCGGATTCATTTTGAAGATAAGCTGTAAAAGAAAAGAATCGAGTTCGCATCGAACTCGATTCTTTTTTGTAATTCTTGATTATGCTTCTTCGACTTTGCCTGCGCGGACAGCTTCAAAGTCTTCTTCGATTTCTTTCGAGGGCGCTTTGGTGAGCAGCGAGAAAACTACGATGCAGACAGACGAGAAGATGAACGCGGGCAGAAGCTCGTAGATCGCGAATACGCCGCCGAGCTTGCTGATGACCAGCTTCCACAGGAAGACCATGCCCGCACCGCCGATCATGCCGGCGATCGCGCCTGCCTTGTTGGTGCGCTTCCAGAAGAGGGAGAAGAGCATCAGCGGGCCGAAGGTCGCGCCGAATCCTGCCCATGCGAAGGACACGATCTGGAAGATCACGCTGTTTTCATCCATTGCGATCACAATACCGATCAGGGTGAGCACCAGCAGCGTGATGCGGGAAACGAGCATGACCTGCTTGTCGGTTGCGTTCTTTTTGCATACGCCCTGGAAAATATTCTTTGCAAATGCGGATGCCGCGATCAGCAGATAGGAGTCGGACGAGCTGATGGTGGCTGCGAGAATACCCGCCATAACGAATCCGGCGAGGAGCGCGGGCAGCGAGCTTGTCGCAAGAGTGATGAAGATGCTTTCAGCCGAGGACTTGGTCAAGTGCAGGGTGGGGTAGAGCTGGCGACCGACGATACCGATGAATACGGCAACACCGAGGGAGATCACGACCCATACCATCGCGATGCGGCGGGAGCGCTTGAGTTCTTCCTCTTTGCGGATCGCCATAAAGCGGAGAAGCACCTGCGGCATACCGAAGTAGCCGAGACCCCATGCCAGCATGGAGCAAACGCTGAGGATGCCGTATTCGGAAACTGTGCCGAAGACAGGCTTGCCTGCCTCTACGAGCTGCTGACCGTTGGCATCGAGCGTCGGTGTTGCGAGACCGAAGAATTCCAAAAATCCGGGGATGCTCTGCGCGTTTTCAAGGACAGCGCCGATGCCGCCTGCACGTACTGTGCTGATGATGACGATGACCGACAGCGCAACGATCATCACGATCGCCTGCATGAAGTCCGAAATGCTCTCCGCGAGGAATCCGCCGAGAATGGTGTAGAGCAGTACAAAGATCGCGCCCACGATCATCATGGCTACATACGGTGCGCCGAACAGGGTGGAGAACAGTTTACCGCAGGTAACAAAGCAGCTGGATGCGTATACCGTGAAGAAGATCAGGATAAACGCAGCCGCAATGGTCATGATGACCTTCTTCTTCTCGCGGAAGCGGTTGGAGAAGAATTCGGGCAGGGTGATGGAGTTGTTTGCGCGCACGCTGTAGCGGCGCAGACGCTTGGAGACGATCAGCCAGTTGAGATAGGTGCCGATCGCAAGACCGATGGCAGTCCATGCCGCGTCGGCAAGACCGCACCAGTATGCAACGCCGGGCAGACCCATCAGAAGCCAGCCGCTCATGTCCGATGCTTCGGCGCTCATTGCCGTTACCCAAGGACCCAGCGAGCGACCGCCGAGGAAGTATTCCTCGGAATTCTTGTTGGCGCGCTTCGCATAAAACGCACCGATTCCAATGACTGCCGCCATATAGATGACCATGGCAATCAGGATTTGTATCGTATTTCCGTTCATGTTTAACCTCCTGCTTGAAAATACCTTGTATATTTACAGCTTGCCGAGGGAAAACATGCCCAGTTTTTGACAGAACTGTATATTTATGCTATTATAGCACACGCATAATGCAAAAATCAATTATTTTTTGCATTTTTTTGCAGATGGAATGCAAACATTGTGATAAATTCCTATATTTCCGAAATTTTTCTCTCCTTTTTTGACAAAAACACTTCCTTTTTGACAAGAAATACTGTATAATAAATTTGTATTGCGTTTACCGAGGAGGAGATTTATGAAAAAGAGTTTGAAGATCGTAGCATGCTTGCTGCTTGCAGGGGCGCTTGCCTTTGGGGCGCTCTGCGTTTATGCTGCACAGTACTCCTCTGCGGATGATCCGCTGATCTCGCTCAGCTATGTCAACGAAGTCCTCTTGCCGCAGGTGCAGGACATGATCAAGAAGGCGCTGGCAGGTGTGGATCTCGACGATATTACAACGCCGCCCGTTACGACCGAGGAACCGGTTGAGACAACGGAAGAGCCGATCGAGACCACTGCGGCACCGATCGAAACCACCGCGCCCGTGCCGGAGGTTATTTTCCCTGAGGGAACCGTCAATACCGGCGTGACATATGTGGTCGTACAGTTGCCTGCGGGACAGACGCTGTTTGCGTCGGTCAACTCCTGCGAGGTGATCGTGCGCGCCGGCAATACCACCGTTGTTTCACCGTTTACGGACAAGTGGTCGGCGCAGGGCGTTTCGGATACGACAGCCGGTAAGGAGATCTACAACGAGCAGGCTGTTCCCACCAACCACACCATCCTGATCCCGCGCGATGACGGACGCGGCATTACCGCAGGCGACGGCGGTGCATGGCTGATGGTGCGCGGCGACTATATTATCAAGGGCGATGAGCCTGTCGAAACAACGGCGGCACCCGTTGAGACCACGGCAAAGCCCGCCGAAAAGACGGCAGCACCCGTTGTCACGACCGCGGCACCCGTCGAGACGAAAGCCGCACCTGCTGCGACTACCGCAGTGCCTGCCGAAACGACGGCGGTGCCCGCAGCGACAACGACTGTGCCTGCTGTGACCACTACGGCACCCGTTGAAACCACCGGAGCTTTGGCGTAAGATGGCAGATATCGGTATTATCGGCGGTGCAGACGGGCCGACGGTCATTCTGGTAGCCTCGCGTTTTTCGGGGGTGCTTTTCGGCATAGGTATCGTGATTGCGGCGGCGATCATACTCGCCGTTGTGCTTTATAGAAAGAGCAAAAAGAAATAATATAATATATTGTAAAAAACGGAAAGGAGGGCACTGTGATGAAAAACAAGCTTTGGGTCAAGATCGTTGTTTGGATCCTTGCGATCCTGATGATCGGCAGCTGCGTCAGCGCCGCATTGTTCAGCATTTTCGCTGCGAATGTGTCTGCTGCTGAGGTGATCGAGCCGGAATACGTCACTGTCGGACTTATGTACGGCAGTGACGTGACCGTCGGCTTTGAGACGGTCAGCACGGTCGGTTTTACCGTGTATGCTGCGACCGCGGAGAAAACAGAGCGCTCTCTCGAAGAGATCTATACGATAGAACTCCCCAAAATTTCCGTGGTGTGCGACGACAATCTTTCGCAATCGGCGTACACCTATTCTATTTATAACGGTTCGCTCAAATGCATTGTCGGCGGCTATCACCTCGAGGTGAAAGAGGATTTTGACACCCTGGAGGACGCCGAGGAGATGCTCGAAACGGTCATTGAGGGACTCGAGGACGAGGGCAGCGATATGCATCCCTTTATTGCCTATATCGACGGGGCATATAAGATCCGCATCGGCGACTATTCCTCCGAGGAGCGCATCGCCACGAAGAAAAAAACGATTCCCGAGCTTGCCGCCGAGATCAAGATGGTCACGGCAACGCCTTCGGATACGTGCGTGTCCATTGTCGATCCCGAAACGAATACCATCTATTTTGAATTCGACGACGGCGGCGAGCGCATGCTCGGACTTTCGGCACTGCCGAAGGACGGCGAAAAGCAGTATTTGAAAACGCCCGCAGACCGTCTGTATGACGGCGTGTTCCTGTACGAGCGCTATGTCACCGACAGCGTGGACGGCGTGGCGCTGACCAATATGCTTCCTTTGGAGGATTATATTGCGGGTGTAGTACCGTATGAGATCAGCCCCGATTGGCCCGAGGAGGCATTGCGTGCGTTTGCGATCACCGTGCGAGGCTATACGGTTCAAAACAAGAACCGCCACTTTAGTACATATGGCTTTGATGTGTGCAATTCCACGCACTGTCAGGTCTATCGCGGCATCACGCGCGCCAATGACGCCGTGTTTGCAGCGGTGGAGAGCACCGCCGGACTCGTGCTGCTCAACGGGGATGG
Organism: Clostridia bacterium; assembly: GCA_017463665.1. Lineage (GTDB taxonomy): Bacteria > Bacillota > Clostridia > Oscillospirales > CAG-272 > UMGS902. The sequence continues at coordinate 7,391 of JAFTOT010000005.1, forward strand.
GAAGATCGCCTCTACCTACTATTCTTCTTCGATGGGCGGCTATACCGCAGGTGCGCAGGATACATGGGGCGGCGAGGATCCGTACCTTTTGCCGGTGTACACCCCCTGGGAGCGCTACTCCGAGCACAGCAAGGGCATTTGGACCTCGGAGGTCAGCGGCAAGGAGCTTGCCGACTACCTGCGCAGCAAGGGCTATGACGAGATCACGGGCAAAAGCATCGTTGATATCGAGATCAATTCGTATTCGGGCGACAGCCCCTATATTTATTCCATCACCTACACGGATTCCAAGGGGAACGAGCTGACCATCTCCCGCTGCGATAAGGTGCGCATTTCCATCTCCAAGTTTGTCAACAGCGCGAACTTTGTCGTGGGCAAGGGCAGCGTGACCTTTGAATACGACGAGGTTCTGGACATCGATGTGGACGCTTTGCTTGGCTCTGCGGAGGACAAGGAGAATCCAGTGACGGGCGAAGGCGGGTATTTTGAGCTGACCGAAGGCTATTTTGAACTGGGCAAGGCACGCCATTCCGTACTGACGGCAGACGGCGTTCAAAAGGAAAGCGAAACGCGCCTGTATGTGCTGACCGCAGACGACGAAGTACGTGTACGCGAACGAGAACTTATGGTCGCGACCGAGGACAGCGGATATTACGTGCCGCTGACATCGGGCTCGGTCGTGGATCCGGATGCGGATGTAGTCTCGGGTGTTACGTTGCTCCACCATACCGAAGTCATAGAGGCAGAGGATGAGGACAACTTCATCATCGCGGGTAAGGGCTGGGGACACGGCGTCGGCATCAGCCAGTACGGCACATACGATCTTGCCAAGGCGGGTGCGACCGCCGAGCAGATCTTAGCACTCTACTTCCCGCTGCTTGAGCTCTGCAATTATCACGAAATGGAATAAGATTCCGTAAGAGGGAAATACTTTAAAAAAGAAAAATTGAATTTTTGTGAGGACTTTTCAAAAAGTCTTCGACAAAGCATCGTAATACAAGAAAGGAACTTTTGAAAAGATGAAGAAAATTGTAACTGCTTTACTTATCCTTACGCTCTGCGTAAGCCTTGCTGCCTGCGGCGGCAAGAAGAACGACGGGGCAACCACCACGGATGCGCCCGTGACCACTACGGCACCCGAGACCACCGCAGCTCCTGCAAACGGCGATGTTACGCCCACTGTAGAGGAGAACACCGTCGGCGGCAAGCACTGGGCAACCTTCGTTGCGGAGAAGACTGCAAACCCCGATATCACCGCGGAAGAACTTGCAGGCAAACTGGTCGGCATGGAGATCAACCAGTTTATGGGCGGCACCATTCCGGTTGAACCCGGTTTTCTCTCCGGCTTTGAGAACTATGAGGTGACCGGCTTTGAGAGCGGCGCTATGTTCTGCCCTATGATCGGCTCGATCGCATATGTCGGCTACGTATTTGACCTCGCAGAGGATGCAGATGTTGCAGCTTTCATCAAGGGACTTGAGGACAACTGCAATCCCCGCTGGAATATCTGTGTGACCGCAGATCAGACCGTGATTGGTTCGATCGGCAACACGGTATTCTTCCTGATGTGCCCCGAGACCTATCCTGAGGTTCCCACGGGCGACGACGCAGGTATGGCACTCGCTGAGTAATTTTTGCAAACAAAAATGGCATGGCCTTGTGACCATGCCATTTTTAACGAAAGGAAATGTAAATGCTTTTTTCCAGTATTCCGTTTTTATATTATTTCCTGCCGATCGTGCTCGGGCTGTATTTCATTGTGCCGTTTCGCTTTAAGAACTTTGTACTGCTCATATTCAGTCTGTTCTTTTATTTTTACGGCGAACCGATCTATGTGCTGCTCATGCTTGCGTCCTGCCTGTCCGCATATGTGCATGGACTTTTGATCGACAGATGTAGCGGTACCAAGTGGGCAAAGGTGTGGCTGACCTCTTCGGTGGTGACAAGCATTCTGCTGCTCGGATTTTTCAAATATTCCGACTTCTTTATCGAGAATATCAATGCGCTTTTCCGCTCGGATATTGCGCTGCTCGGCATCGCGCTGCCCATCGGTATCAGCTTTTATACCTTCCAGACGCTCAGCTATACCATTGATGTGTACCGCGGCGATGCCAAGGTGCAAAAGAGCTTTGTCCGCCTTGCTACCTATGTTGCGCTCTTTCCGCAGCTCATTGCAGGACCGATCGTGCGCTATACGACGGTGGAGGAGGATCTCAGCGAGCGCAAGCATTCGCTTGAAAAGTTCGCTTCGGGCGTGACGCGCTTTACGCTGGGACTCGGCAAAAAGGTGCTGATCGCCAATGTGCTCTATGAGTTCTGCGAGACCTTCCGCGCTTCGGATGATAAATCCGTTGTATTTTATTGGCTGTACGCCATCGCATTTTCGCTGCATATCTACTTCGATTTTTCGGGTTACAGCGATATGGCGATCGGACTAGGAAAGGTGTTCGGCTTCCGCTTCCTCGAAAACTTTGATTATCCATATATCGCAAGGAGCGTTGCCGAGTTCTGGCGCAGATGGCACATGTCGCTCGGCACGTGGTTCCGCGACTATGTGTATATCCCCCTCGGCGGCAACCGTGTCCCAAGGCTTCGCTGGCTGTTCAACACACTGGTCGTGTGGCTGTTGACGGGTTTTTGGCACGGTGCGGCATGGAACTTTATCATTTGGGGACTGTACTTTGCGGCATTCCTTATGCTGGAGAAGTTCTTCCTCAAAAAATTCTTTGAGAAGATCCCGCGCGTGTTCTCGCACATCTATGTGCTGCTCGCTGTTGTCATCAGCTTTGTCATCTTCAATGCCGCAGATATGACGCAGGCACTCTCGGACATCGGCGGTATGTTCGGTTCGTCGGACATTCCGCTTTGGTCAAAGGAAACGGGATACTATTTGTCGAGTTACGGTCTGCTCTTTGCCATCAGCATTTTCGGTGCAACGCCCCTGCTCAAAAATGCAGTGCTGAAGCTCAAAGAGAAGAAAGGCGCGTGCATGGTGATCGATGTGCTCGAACCCATCGTGATCGTAGCGCTGCTGCTTGTCATCACCGCATGCCTTGTGAACGGTTCGTTTAATCCGTTCCTGTATTTCAGATTTTAAGGGGAGGGAAGTATATGAAGATCAAAAATTTAATCGTTACGGTCGTGTTCTCCCTTTTTATCGCGGCGTTTTTCTTCCTCTGTATCCTGCATGAACCGCTCGCGGCGTCCGAGAGTGAGCGCCGTCCGCTGGCGCAGATGCCCGACATCACGTTTGACGGCGTGATCAGCGGAGAGACCATCAGCGATCTCGAAGACTACACGGTGGATCAGTTCCCGATGCGCGATTCTTTCCGCAAGCTGTATACGTGGTATCGTTTCAATATCATGCAGCTGAAGGATACGAACGATCTCGCTATCAAGGATGGCTATATCGCCAAGGTCGAGACGGGGCTGAATACGCATTCGGTGGAGCATGCCATCGGCAAGTTGCAATACATCTACGAAACGTATCTCCGAGACAACGGCGGCAAGACCTATTTTGCTGTCGTGCCCGATAAGAACTATTTCTTCTCCAAGGAATACGGCTATATCTCGATGGACTATGCCCGTATGCTGGAGATGCTCCGTGCAGGGCTGCCCGAGGCGGAGTTTATCGAGCTGTTCGACGTGCTCGAGCTTTCGGATTACTACAAGACGGATACCCACTGGAGCCAGGATAAGATCGGCGCCGTGGCAGATCGCATTGCCGAAAAACTCGGCTGCGCCGATCGGCTTAGCGGTACGTATACGGTAAACGAGCTGCATCCGTTCTACGGCGTGTACTACGGTCAGGCGGCTCTGGATCTGCCCGCGGATACCATCTACTATCTGACGAATGATGTGCTCGATGCCTGCACGGTCTATGACTACGAGACGGGCACGACGAGCGGCATTTACGACCTTGCCAAGTTTGACAGCAAGGAGCCGTATGACATCTTCCTGTCGGGCACCAAGGCGCTCCTTCGCATTGACAATCCGAATGCGACCACCGACAAGGAGCTTGTCGTGTTCCGCGACTCCTTCGGTTCCAGCTTGACGCCGCTCCTTGCCGAGGGGTACAGCAGCATTTACATCGTGGATATCCGCTATGTTATGTCTTCGATGGTCGGCAACTTCATCGACTTTACGGGCAAGGATACGCTGTTCCTCTACAGCACCTTGGTACTGGGCGACAGTCTTTCGCTGAAATAAAAGAAAATACGGCATTGTAAATGAAAGTTTATGTGTGCCTTCCCCTTGAG
>JAFTOT010000057.1 GCA_017463665.1 Clostridia bacterium
GCCACGGCGGCAAGCTGTTTTTCGGTGTACGGGCAGGCGAACAGCCCGAAGGCAAAGAACAAAAACAAGGCGACCACGCCTGCACACAGTTGAAAGGAGTAGGGCGTTTCATCGGCAGATGCGCCTTCGGCATCGGCAAAAGTGAAGGCAAACGCTGCTTCGTTTGCAAGATAGTCGTCGATCTCGACGCGCATTTCATCGGGCGAGCGCGCCACACCCGCGTCGGCGAGCAGGTCGCTTGTCAGATAGGGGGTGTAGGCTTCGAGCAGGTACGCCGCGATGCGGTAGCGGTAGAGCGGGTGGAGCATGGCTGTGGGCGATTCGATAAAGGCGATCATGCCGGTCGTGCTGCCTTTTTCGAGCCGCGCGGTCAGATCGTCGGGCAAAACTGCACCCATGGCTACCTCACCGCGCGCTACGGCGGCACGCAGGGCAGATTCGTTTGCATAGGCGATCAGCCCGTCGGCGGTGAGACGGTCGCCGAGCTCTTTTGCGATCGGATCGCTGCCGATCACAATGCCGCACGCGGGGACGCCGTCGTCCTTTGCCAGTGTGCCGCAGAGCAGGATGCAGACGAAGACCAGCGCCAGCATCACACACAGTGCGGGCTTGCGCAAAAGGCGTTTCCATATGAGCATCATGCGGCACCTCCTTTTTGACAGATGCGGCGCATCTGCCACAGCGCGGCAAAGCATACAAGCGCGGTCAGCAGCATAAGTATGACAAGTGCAAAGGGGTCAAAGCTGCCGCCGTAGAGCGGCGCGAGCAGCCGCGCGGCAAGCCCCGAGGGGGTGAAGCCGCCGATCTGCGTGAGCGTGTAGGGCAACATCGAGGACGGGAGCAGACCACCGCCTAAAAACAACCCCGCCACAGCGAGTGCAAAGAGCAGGGAAATGCCGAGCGAGCTCTGCGACAGCAGTGCCGACAGGGCGCTGAGCAAAAGGCTGAGCAGCAGGAGCCCGAGCAGTGCCGAAAGCAGCGCGGCGGGCGTGAGTGTCAGATCGGTAAAGCGAGCCGAAAGGCACAGCGCGGCGGCAAGCAGCACAAGGCGCGTGCAAAACGGCAGGATCGCCTTTTCGGTGATGAGTGCACCGCGGGAAATGCCGTAGCTGCGAATTCGCCGCAGCATCGGCGGCGCGAAATCCCGCGCGGTGTAGGGAAAGAATAGAATTTCGCATAAGATCAGCAAAAATGCCGCAAAACAGCAGATGTAATGCGCCGCGAGTCCCACGCCGCTCTCCGCATAGGGCAGCACCTCTACCGCAAAGGCGTTTTGCGGCAAGGAGAGCAGGCGCATGGCGTAGCGCAATTCGAGCTTTTCCAGCGCATCGTGTGCCGCGTCGCTCGGGAGCTCGTCGCGAAGCGGCTGCCATGTGCTCATCACGCCGTACTCGGCGACCTTGATGAGTGTTTCGCCCGTCACGGCAAAGTGACGGACGATGCCCGAGGCGGACAGCAGCTTGTCGGAGAGCAGAATGGTCACGGCGGCGCTTTCGCCGCGCAGGATGCGGGAGAGATAGTTTTCTTCAAAGAGGATCGCCGCGTCATATGTACCGTCTGCCATGCCGATTTTCACGGCTTCGGCATCGTCGCAGTTTTCCACTGTGAACATCGCGGCGACATCCTCGCTGCCTGCGATCGCGCGGATCGCGGTGCGGGAGAGGGCAGAGCCGTCCTTGTCCACCAGTGCGAGCTTGACTTTTTCGGGTTCCTCGGTTGCACTGCCGAGCACCGCGCCGAGCGCGGCGGCACAGCCGCAGAGCAGCAGTGCGCAAAGGGCGAGCATCGCGGAAAAATGCCTGCCGTGCAGACGCAGATCCTTTCGGAGCAGGGTAAATATTTTACGCATGTGCCACCTCGCACATACTTTCCGTATACAGTTTTTTGTTTTCGATCGTGATGGCGGTGTCGGCAAAGCGCATGTATTCCTCGCGGTCGTGCGCGGCGTACAGCACGATCTTGCCCGCCCGCGCGAGGGTGGCGGTGTAGTCCAAAAACATCTCGCGGTGCGCACGGTCGAGCGCGGCGCAGGGCTCATCAAAGAGGTAAATGTCCGCGTCGGTCAGCAGGGTGCAGGCGATACTGCACAGCTTTTTCATGCCGCCCGACATCTTTGCGATACGCAGTTTGCGTAGATCATCTGCGCCGAAGGGCAGCGTGTCGGGTACCGCGCAGCCCGCAAGCGAAGCGAAAAATTTGAGATTATCGGCAAAGGTCAGCTCCTCGACAAGGGCGATCTCCTGCGGCAGGTAGGCAATGCGTCCGTGCACGATGATCTCCCCGCTCTTGGGCGCGAGGATGCCCGCCAGCGTGCAGAGCAGCGTGGATTTTCCGCTGCCGTTTTCGCCGAGCAGCGCGGCTGCCTGCCCCGCGTGCAGGGAAAAGCTGACCTCATCGAGAATATTCTTTTTTCCGTAGGCAAGGGTAAGATCCTTCGCCGCCAGCATGTTTTCCATTGTGCTGCCTCCTGCTGAAACTTTATTCTTATGGTATCATTATTTTGCTTTTTCGTCAACCACCTATTGCATTTTGCGTCCGAATATTGTATACTGTTTATGTAACTAAATGTCTATAGAAAGGAAAAACACACTATGAAAAAGATTTTTGTTGCACTTGTGCTTGCTCTCGCACTGTGCCTGTCGCTTGTCGGCTGCGGAGAAAAGAGCGGCGCCGACTATGTGATCGAGACCTTCGAGAACATGGATGCGTCGCTGGAGTCCTTGCAGATCACCGAAAACACGCATATTTCTCTTTCGGTCGCGGATATCAACACGCTTTGCACACTGCTCGGCGTGGATGACGGCAGCCTGCCTGCGCTCAAGGATGCCTTCATCGAGATGTACGCCAATGCGGGATACGCAATGGCAAATCTCGGCGTAACGCTTGGTGACAAGCCGCTGAACCTTGCACTCTCGGCTGATACCGAAAAGATGATCCTGACCTCGGAGCAGCTTTCCGCGGATTACGGCTGCACCATGGAGGAGTACTACAAGCTGCTCGGCACACTGACGGGTATGGATCTTGAAGGAGCCCTCAAGTACAGCGATCCCGCCGTTATGGAAGCGCTGGATGCCCGCTACGGCGAGAAGATCGAGACGCTCGTTCGCGAGAACTTCGAGTTTACCACCGAGAAGGACGGCAAGAACGTGCGCGTAAGCTTTGCGCTCACGCCCGAGAATGTCTCCACGGTCGCGTATGAGCTGGTCACCTACGTACAGGCAGACACCGAAATGCTTGATATGATCGGCTCGATGTACGGCGAGGAGATCGTCACCGAGATCGGCGCACTGGAGCTGAACAAAGACGAAATGCTGTCCGAGCTGACCGATTCCGCCTTCGGCGGCGATGTAACGCTCACCATCCGCAAGAAGGATTCCAAGCTCATGGGCGCAGATGTGGAGATCACCGCAGACGAGACGCCCATCACGCTGCAGTATGCAGAAAATGAGACCGGCTTTACCGCAAATGTCAAGGCGGAGGATGCGGTCGTTGATATCTTGGGCAAGAGCAGCGACGACACCTATGCGCTCACCGTAAAGGCAACCGAGTCGGGCGAGACGATCGCGGACATTTCCCTGCAGGTTGCAGAGGATATCACGCTTTCCGTTACCGCGGAGGGCATGACCGTTACCGCTGCGGCTGACTACACGGAGACGAAGAACGGCTTTGAGGCAACGCTGACCGAAGTGAAGGTTGCCGGCATCGGTCTGGATCTGAGCGACATCGGCATCAAGCTCGCAGTAGAGACCGGCGTGGAAATGCCCGCGATGCCCGAGGAGTACACCTCGATCGCAAACTACACCGAGCAGCAGTTCCAGGCGCTTCTCATGGAATTCGTGATGAACGCAGGTCTGCTCTCCTACATGATGCAGTAAAAGAAGCAAAGAAGTTATAAAAAAGTCATATTTGTAAAACGATTACAGCATATAAAAGACAACCTTGCAAATTCCAAACATTTTGGTTTTTGCAAGGTTGTCTGCTTTTTGTAATATTTAGTGCGGTCAATGATTGTTTATATGAAGGAACAAACATCGCCCCGCAAGATCCTTCACTTCGCTACGCTCCGTTCAAGGATGACAGGCGGGGATTACGCATGGCAATAACGAAGGCTTTTATAAGCATTTTGCTGGGTCCCGCCCTTGGTCATCAAGGCGACGCTGACGGACCGCGAATAATAACTTTCGCCTCTGTCGCCTTCCGACCGTGCCTGCGGCAGGTCGTTGTACAACATTGAGCGAAGGATCTCGGGCGGAGATGGCAGCAACATAAACTTTCATTTAGAAAGCGCTTTTTCTTAGTTTTGCTTTTGTACGCTTTTGTATTCGTCGTAGAATTTGAAATAGGGGCACTGACGGAAGCCTGCGTGGAGGAAGCGGGACATTTCATCCTCGTCCATGTTCTGCGTGCAGATGTACATTTCATACTCCTCGTCGTAGTCGTAGTACTCGCAGTTTTCGCACAGGGGTGCGGCGTTTTTCTTTTGCATATCAGTCTTCGACAAACTTGACGCCGTCCTCCACGGTCATGGAGGCGATGCGCGCCAGAGATTCCACGCGGATACCCATGGAGCGGATCAGCTCACCGCCGGGCTGGTATGCCTTTTCGATCACGATGCCCGCGCCGACAACGGATGCGCCCGCGTCCTCGATGAGGCTGATGAGACCTTTCAGCGCACTGCCCTTGGCAAGGAAGTCGTCAATGATGAGCACTTTGTCGCCGGGGGTTAAAAACTGCTTGGAGACCACGATATCATAGGTCGTGCCGTGCGTGTAGGACTCGACCTTCGAGGTGTACACATCGGCATAGATATTGTTGGTTTTGGTTTTCTTGGCAAAAACCACGGGTACGTCGAAGTACTGCGCGGTGAGGCAGGCGATGCCGATGCCCGATGCTTCGATGGTGAGGATCTTGGTGACCTCGGTGTCTGCAAACAGGCGCTTGAACTCTTTGCCGAGCTCACACATAAACGCAACGTCGATCTGGTGGTTGACAAAGCTGTCTACTTTGAGCACGTTGCCCGCGCCGATCTTGCCGTCTTTCAGGATTCTGTCTTCAAGAAGTTTCATGAGAAAGCCTTTCTTTGATATGGAATTCTATAGATTTTTAATTTTCATAGAGAACCGCGTTTACCAGACCGCCCATAAATTTTGCATCTTCGTAATAGATGAAATCATCCACGATGGGCTCCAGCTTGATCGTGAGCGTTTTGGCGTGTGCAAGGTCTACCGAAAAGTTTTTGTAGGTGCCGGGGCGGGTCAGCTCTGCGGAAAACCTTTGTACACCGTCCACCGAGATCGTCAGGCGGAGCGCCATGCTGACCTCTGTTTCCTCGCCGAAGCCTTTCAGCGCAAGGGTGCCCTCAAAGCTCGTAAAATTGAAGCCCTCGATGGTGAGCGTGTCACTGAAGCTGCCGTACAGGATATTGCCGGCGTAGTCCTCTTTGCCCACCGTCAGGACGTTTTCATAGAGCTTGCGATAGTAGGCGGCGATGGGGAGATCCTCGGTGTTTTCGGCAACCTCGCAGAGCGCATAGACGTTCGGCAGGGTGACATAGGTTCGTACGGGAACCGAATAATAGGTCGCGAAAACATCCAGATCTTCGGTCACATCGTTGAAGAGCGTGTTCCAGCCGTCGAAAAGATAGCCGCTTTTATCCTTGACCTCCGGCGCGGTGGCACTTTCGCCGTAGCGCACCTGTTCGGTTTTGAGCAGCGTCGCATCCGCGTCAAAAAAACGGACGGTCAGCCATTCCTTTTGGTAGATCGCCTTTACGATGGTGCCGCGGCGAATGTTTGTATAGTCTTTATCCCATCCGCGAAAAATAAGATCGCCGCGCTTTTCGGGCATGGCGGGGGGAACGGCGCTGCCGCCCTCCATGACAGTCTGTACCGAAATGGAAGTATAGCCGTCGGTATCGACGAATTTTACCGTGAAATATTCCTTGGGCGTCTCGGTCTCGATCGGCTTTGGAGTCGTGGTGACAGCGGGCGCTGCGGTAGCGACCACCTCAAAATACTGCGGCTGTGTGACGGCAGTGGTTTCGGGCGGCAGCTCAATTTTGGATCGCTCGGTCTCGGCAATGTCAATCACCGCTGCGGTGCGGTCAGTGATGCTTGGCGTAAACGGCGCACGCTGCTGCGTGCTGCTGCAGGCAAGCAAAAAAAGGCAGAGAAGAGAAATCGCTGAAAATATGTATAGCTTTTTCATTTACCTCTCCCCTCATTATTTGGATACTGTAGCTGACCAAAGGTCAATTTCGCTACGTAGTAATTTAGCGTGCGTCAGCACATTTCGCTCGCCGTCAGGCGAATTCAGCAGCTTGTCGAAAAACCTTGGTTTTTCGACAGCCCCCTGAATTCATCTTCGATGAATTCATTTTACCATATTCTTTTTGTACTTACAATATCTAAAATTTACATATTTTCGATTTCCGCAGCGGTGAGGGCAATAATTTTATCAATGTCGTCCGGCTGCACGCGCGCGTCGTGTGCGGCACGGTTGCGCTTGATCTCCCCGCATTTGCGGCAGCGATGCACGATCACATAGCCTTTTTTCGGGTTCAGCTCTACTTTGACGGGATCCATGATACCGAGGCAAGTGTTCTGTCGGTCGCCGGGCATGATATCAATGTGGATCGAGCACAGGCAAAACGGGCAGTGATTGCGCGAGGAAGAACCGAGCGGCTGCACTTCGGCACCGCAGTTTTGGCAGAGAAAGCCGCTATCGTTTTTTGCAAATCTTTTGCTTTCCATGAAAAAAACTCCTTGTATCACCGTCCCACCGTTCGGAAAAACTGGTTACAGGAGTTGAATGTATATTCAAGTCCTGTTATCGACAGCATGGAACTTTGCAAGTATACGGAAAGGACAGTAGTAAAATGAAAAAATCCAGAAAAATTGCGAAAGCCGCTGTGCTCTCAGCGGCGCTTGCACTTGTGATGCTGCTCTCGGCATCCGCCGCTACATGGAACGAGATGCGCGAAAACGGTGTCGTTTCGGACGGCGGCATTGCACTCGGTGATGTGCGCGACGGTATCGTCAGCGATGTCAGCGAGGAAAACCGTGCCGGCAACAGCATCGGCAACGGAATTGCGAACGGCATCGACCGCGTCGAGGACGGTATCGAGCGCATCGGTGAAGATATTACCGGCAATGGCAGGGGAACTGCGCGGGGCGGCGTCGCAACGACCGATCACACGGGCAATGGCACCGATGACGGTATCATTACCACCGATCAGACGAGCGGCGTTCCGACGACCGACCATACGAGCGGTGCCGTAACGACCGCGCCGATGACCACCACCGCACCCGTGACAACCGCGCATACCACGACCGACAACCACGTTGCCAACGGTGAAAAAGACGGCGGCATGACTGCGGGCATTATCATTGCGGTACTCGTTGTTGCAGCAGTGATCGTCGTCATCTTTTTGCTCATCCCCAAGCGCAAGAGATAACCCAATGAAAAACCGTGCGATCCCGCGCGGTTTTTTGTTATGCGGTGCAATAGAGGATTGTTTAGGTGTGTAAAGGTTACGCAGAAACATTGTAGGGCGCGCCGTTACATCGCTAAACAATCATTTCTTACTTTCCCACACAGAATTTGCTGAAGATCTCGGAGACGACTTCCTCGCATACGGTGCGGCCGTCGAGCTCGTCGAGGGCGGCGACGGCGCGTTCGAGATCGCTTGCGGCAAGGTCGGTGCCCATGCCGCCCTCGACGACGGCGACCGCGTCGGCGATGCGGTCGATCGCCTCGCCGAGAGATGCAAACTGCCGTGCGCTCGTCACGATCGCATCATTTGCCGTGTCGATGGCATCCTGCAAAAACAGCGCTTCCACTGCCGCTTGCAGGCGGTCAATGCCCTCGCCCCGTGCCGCGCTGATCGAAACGGTATCGCAGAACAGTCCGCTTGGCAGATCGAGCGGCAGGCAGCCGAGGTCGGCTTTGTTGATGATCGCGATCTTCGGCGCGGAGACATTTTGCAGGGTGGCGAAGAGGGCGCGATCCTCGTCCTCGAGCGGCTTTGCACCATCGAGCACACAGAAAATCAGTTCGGCGCTTTGCAGCTTTTCCTCGGCACGTTTTACGCCGATCTGCTCCACGATGTCCGCTGTCTCGCGGATGCCCGCCGTGTCGGTCAGGTGCAGCAGCACGCTGCCGAGCGGCAGATCGCGTTCGAGTGTGTCGCGTGTGGTACCCGCAATTTCGGTGACGATCGCGGCTTCTTCGCCCGCGATCGCGTTGTACAGCGAGCTTTTGCCGCGATTGGGCGCACCGCAGATGACGGTGTTGATGCCCTCGAAAATGGCGCTGCCTGTGCGGTAGGTGTCTTTCAGGTGCGCAAGATCGGTGCATACCGCGTTGGCACGCTCCACAAATTCGGCATCGCTGATCTCCGCGAGATCCTCGTCGGGGTAGTCGATCTTGGCATACACCGCGGCGACCAGCGCGGTCAGCCCATGCGCAGCAGCTTCGATTTTTTCGGAGAGTGCGCCGCGGCGCTGTGATGCCGCAACGCGAAGCTGCGCGTCGCTCTTAGCTTCCAGAATTTCGCCGACGGCCTCCGCCTTGGTCAGCGACAGCTTGCCGTTCAAAAAGGCGCGGCGCGTGAACTCGCCTGCGGGCGCAGGGATCGCACCTGCGGCAAATACCGCTTCCAGCACGCGCTGTGTTACCAGCACGCCACCGTGGCAGGTGATCTCGACCACGTCCTCACCCGTGTAGGAGGCGGGAGCGCGAAAGACGGTGAGCATGCCGTCATCAATGGGGGTGCCGCCCAAGAGAATATCGCCGAATACCGCAGTGCGCGGTGCGAGGTCTTCCACTGCGGTGCGGCATCTTGGAGAAAAGCAGCGACCTGCGACAGCCACTGCTTCTTCTCCGGATATTCTGATCAATGCCACGCCGCCTTTTCCGCGCGGAGTGGAGACAGCGGCAACAGTAGACAGAAAATCTCTTTCCATAGATTTAGTCGTTGTTCTCGCTTGCTGCGGGGGTCTCGGAAACGGGCGTCTCCGCTGCGGCAGCCGTGTTTGCACCCGTGTGCGGACGGCGACGGCGGCGGTTGTGATCGTTTCTTCTGCCATCGTTTCTCGGCGGGAGCTTGCCCATGCCGTTTTCGGTCAGGAAGATGACGACCTTACGGTTGTTGTCCGAACCGATCGAATTGGTGGAAACACCCTCGATGTTCTGCACCTCCGAGTGGATGATGCGTCTCTCATAGGGGTTCATCGGCTCGAGCACAACACTCTTGCCGTATTTCTGTACTTTTGCCGCCATTCTGCGGGCGAGTGCGCGGAGCGTTTCCTCGCGCTTTTCGCGGTAGCCCTCGACATCGACCGAGATGCGCTCGTGGTCATCCTGCCCGTCGGCGCGGTTCGCCGCGAGGTTTGCAAGATACTGGAGCGCGTCCAGCGTTTCGCCGTGATGACCGATCAGCATGCCCGCGTCATCTCCTGCAATGCGGATGCAGCTGCAGTTTTCATCATCGGTGGTCACGCTGGTGGTGATGTTCAGCTCGAGATTCTTTGCCAGCGTCTCCACAAAAGACATGGCTGCCTGCAGCTCTGCCTCGGTGGTGGGCGTCTTGGGCTTCTTCGGCTTCGGCTCGCTCTTCTTTTCGGGAGCGGGCTTCTTTTCTACGGGTTTCTTTTCTGCCGCTTTTTTGTCAGCGGGCTTTCTTTCGGGACGCTTGGTTTCGGCTTTCGGTGCCTGCACCTTCGGTTCGGGCTTGGTTTCTGCTTTTGCTTCCGCCTTCGGCTGCGGCTTTGCTTTTGCCTCTGCTTTCGGCTCGGGCTTCTTTTCTTCTACGGGATCGGGCGTCTCGACAAAGGCAACGACCTTTGCAGGCTGTGCGCCGATGCCGAACAGACCGCCTTTTTTACCGGCGCTGACGACCTTCCATTCGATCTCATCCAGCGAATCTACGCAGAGCTTACCTTTGAGTGTTTCTACCGCGTCATTGATGGTCTTGCCGGTGGCTGTAATTTCGGTAATCATTCTATTCTTTTCGTGCCGTGGCACGAACCTTTCTGCAAATACTTATTTCTTGTTTTTATCGCTTTCGTCTTTGAGCTTCGGCTTGTTTGCATTGCTCTTTTGGGGAACTTTTTCACCGTTGAGCAGCGTCTGCGATGCGCCTTTTACCTCGGATTCGATCTCGGGCAGGGCTTCGTAGTCCTCGTCGTCGATGTGATGCAGCGAGCGCACGCGGGGAAGGTTTGCCTTCTTCGTGTCGTAGCCTTTTGCCTTCATTTCCTTTTCAGCGGCTTTGATCTGCTCATCGGTGACCTTCGGAACGGGCATGAGCTTAGACAGCAGAACCGTCTGTACAAAGGAGAGGATGTTCGAGTAGATCCAGTAAAGACCGATCGCACTCGAGAAGCTGAAGCAGAAGAACAGCGACATGAGAGGCATGGTCCAATCCATGATCTTCATGCTGCATCCGGTCTGCGCATCCTGCGTGGCGGGCGACTGATAGGTGAACTTTCTGGTGAGCTTCATGGTGCCGACCTGCAGGAAGAAGCATCCGACAGGGATGATCGCATAAGCGATTACATTCAAAAGGGTGGGAACACCAACGCCGGTAACGGCTTCGCCGCTTGTAAATCCGCTCCATACTTCCATGGGGGTTACACCGAGGTTGAGTCCGAAGAAGCTGAGGTTCGGGATATGGGAGAGTGCATCTGCCATGTCGGGGAACTGCGCAAGCACGGTCTCGAGATTTGCGCTGATTACGGAAATTGCGTTGATCTGGTCAAATCCTGCGAAATTGCCGGCTGTGATCTCTGCGCCTTTGTAAGTAAGACCGAGCGTGTTTGCAAGCTCAATAAGGGTATCTTGTCCGAGACCGCAGATGTAGGTCAGCGGTTGGCGTATGATCGAATAGACTGCCATGATGACCACGAGCTGCACGACCATCGGCAGACAGCCACCGAAGGGACTTACGTTTTCTTTCTGCTGCAGCTCCACGATCTCCTGCTGCATTTTCTGCATGGTCGCTTGGTCGGTACGGCCTGCATACTTTTTACGGATGACCTCCTCCTTGGGGCGGAGCGCAGCCATCTTGATCTGATTCTTCTGCTGCTTGATGCCAAGGGGTACAAACACCAGCTTGATGACTAAAGTAAACAGCAACAGCGTAAGGGCATAGCTTCCCGTGAAGCTGTCAAACCAACGCATAATATACGCAAACGGTATATTGATAATGTCAAAAAGATTCATTTTTACCCTGTTCCTTTTCGGAACTTCCTTTCTTATTCTCCGGGTTGTTTTGAAAAGGGCTTGAAACCTTTGTCCGGTACGGGGTCATATCCGCTGCGGCAAAAGGGATTGCAGCGCAGAATGCGGTACACGGTGAGGATCAGCCCCGCGAAAAAGCCACGTTTTTGAAACGCCTCGAGGGCGTAGGCGGAACAGGTCGGGGTAAACCTGCAACAACTCGGTTTCAGTGGTGAGATATACTTTCGATACAGCTTGACAAGCCGGATGCAAATATACTTCATATCAGCTCCAGTTTACGCAGTGCGCGCGTCATCTCGCGTGCGACATCCTGCGTCTTTTTTCCGTCGATCGCTTCGCGTGCGACCAGCACGATCAGGTGCCCGGGTCTAACGCCGTAAGCTGTGTCGATCTCTTTGTATGCGTGCCGAAGGATTCGCTTGGCTCGGTTGCGCTGTACGGCGCCGCCGATCTTTTTGCCCACGGTAAGTCCGATGCGGTTGATGTATTTTTTCTCGGGATTTGCCTTCATCAGCGCATGCTTTCGGTAATCGGGCAGGACATAAACAGCCAGTGTCGGCAGCACTGCCTTTTTGCCCTTTTTATATGCCTTGGAATACAGATGATTTTCGCAAATAGCGCGGTATTTCACGTCGTGATCCTTCCGATCTAAAATAAAAATTTGTTTTTAAGGCGGCTGTGCCGACTTAAAAACTCCTTAAAGGTCGCGCACGGTGAGTGCGCCGCGAGGCATGCGACCTTGCAGCACTTGAAAATCGCAGATTTTCAAGTGATTAAAAAACTCCGATAACCTCACTAAGAGTTATCGGAGTTTGAAACTCCCGTGGGAGCAAGTATTCGGCAGATGCAAAAATTAGTAGGTAAGTCTTGCTCTGCCCTTAGCGCGGCGTCTCTTCAAAACTTTTCTGCCGTCAGCAGTCTTCATTCTCTTTCTGAAGCCGTGCTCTTTTTTTCTCTGGCGCTTCTTAGGCTGATAGGTTCTAAGCATCGTGATTTGTACCTCCTTGCAAGATTTCGGAAGCGATAACTTCGCGTGTATTCACAATAAGACAACCTATATTATATTGAAAATAATTCGGAATGTCAAGGGGTTTTTGAAAAATAGTGAAGAGTGAAGAGCGAAAAGTGAATAAGTAATGGAGATTTTCGCGCCGTTTGGCGCGAAAATCAACCGAACTTCTTCACGATTCACTTTTTCCTATTACTTCAACTGCTCCGCAAGAACAGCTTCGGCTGCTGCCAGTGCTTCCTCAACTTTGGAAACATCTGCGCCGCCCGCCATTGCACCGTCGGGGCGTCCGCCGCCCTTGCCGCCGGTGATGGCTGCAACTGCGCCGACCAGCTTGCCTGCGTGTGCGCCGAGTGCTACGGCATCCTTACCTGCCGAGGCCGCAAACTGGAGCTTGCCGCCCTCTACTGCTGCGATGACTGCAACCGCGTTTGCATTCTTAGCCTTGATCTCGTCGCAGAGCGAACGTGCGCTCTGTGCGCCGCCCTCGATCTTGGCGGTGATCAGTTCTACGTCGCCGACCTTGATGCTGCCGAGGTTTGCGAGAGCGTTTTGCGCGAGCTTTGCGTTTGCCGCATCCAGCTCTTTCTTCAGTGCCTTGATCTCGTTTTGCAGAGCGGCTGCGCGCGCGGGGTTGTCCGCAATGTTTGCGCTCTTGAGCTCCTGCGCGGTCTTTGCCGCGAGGGCTTCGCTGTCTGCAAGCAGGTTCAGCACGCCGAGACCCGTGGTACCGGTCACGCGGCGTACGCCGGCTGCAACCGAGGACTCGGAAATGATCTTAAACAGTCCGACTTTCGCGGTGTTGGAAACGTGCGTACCGCCGCACAGCTCGGTGGAATACTCGCCCATCTTGACCATGCGGACCTTGTCGCCGTACTTTTCACCGAAGAGCGCCATTGCGCCCTCTTTCTTCGCGGTCTCGGTGTCGGTCACCTTGGTTACGACCTCTGCGCCGTCCAGAATCGCGAGGTTTACGAGGTTCTCGACCTCGGCGATCTCTTCCTTGGTCATCGCTGCAAAGTGGGAGAAGTCAAAGCGGCATTCCTTTTCGTCTACATAGGAGCCTGCCTGCTCTACATGGCTGCCGAGCACCTTACGGAGCGCGCCCTGGAGCAGATGCGCCGCCGAGTGGTTGCGGCGGATCGCCTCGCGTCTTGCGGTATCGACAGCGGCATTCACCGTGTCGCCCACCTTTACGGTGCCGTTTTCCACGTGGCAGATGTGGATGTATACGCCGTCCGACTTCTTGGTGTCGAGAACGGTGAGTGCTGCATTTTCGGTGGTGATCACGCCGGTGTCGCCGACCTGACCGCCGCCCTCGCCGTAGAAGGGAGTGGTGTCCAGTACGATCGTGCAGTCGCCCTCGTTTACGCTGTCCGGCTGATTGTCGCCGTCAATGATGGCGATGACCTTGGCAGCGCTTGCGGTGGTTTCATAACCGACAAACTCGGTTTTTGCGAGTGAGGAAAGCAGCGTCTTGGAGGATTCGCTCCAGCCGCCGATGTTTTTGCGGTTTTCTCTTGCCTGCTCACGCTGGGCCTGCATGTTTGCCTTGTAGCCTTCCTCGTCGATGGAGAGACCTTTTTCCTCCGCGATCTCACGGGTGAGGTCGATCGGGAAGCCGTAGGTGTCATAGAGCTTGAAGACATCTGCGCCGTCGAGCACGGTCTTGTTTTCCGCTTTTGCCTTTGCGATCAGGTCGTTCAGGATCGCAAGACCCGCGTCGATCGTCGCGTTGAAGCGCTCCTCCTCAATGGCGATGACCTTTTTGATGAAATCGCGCTTTTCGCCAAGCTCGGGATATGCGCCGACGTTGAGCTCAATGACGACATCGCAGAGATCGCTGAGGAATACATGGTTGATACCGAGCAGCTTTGCATTTCTCGCTGCGCGGCGGAGAATTCTGCGGAGAACGTAGCCGCGACCCTCGTTGGAGGGGTTGACGCCGTCGCAGATCATAAAGGTTGCGGAGCGGATGTGGTCGGTGATGATACGGATGGAGATATCGTTTTGCTTATCGTCGCCGTACTTTTTGCCCGCGACCTCGCAGACGGTGTCGAGGATCTTGCGTACGGTGTCCACCTCAAAGAGGTTGTCCACGCCCTGCATGACGCAGGCAAGACGCTCAAGGCCCATACCGGTATCGATGTTCTTCTGCGCAAGCTCGGTGTAGTTGCCGTTACCGTCGTTGTTGAACTGCGAGAATACGTTGTTCCAGATCTCCATGAATCTGTCGCAGTCGCAGCCGGGCTTACAGTCGGGGCTGCCGCAGCCGTACTTGATGCCGCGGTCGAAATAGATCTCGGAGCAGGGACCGCAGGGACCGCTGCCGTGCTCCCAGAAGTTGTCTGCCTTACCGAGACGGATGATCTTTTCGGCGGGGACGCCCATCTTCTTGTTCCAGATCTCGAAAGCTTCTTCGTCGTTTTCGTAGATCGAGGGGTAGAGCAGCTCTGCGGGGATCTCCAGACACTCGGTCAGAAATTCCCATGCCCACGGAATCGCCTCATTCTTGAAGTAGTCGCCGAAGGAGAAGTTGCCCAGCATCTCAAAGTAGGTGCCGTGACGCGCGGTCTTACCCACGCTCTCGAGGTCGGGCGTGCGGATGCACTTCTGGCAGGTGGTCACGCGCTTGCGGGGCGGAACGACCTCACCGGTGAAGAATTTCTTCATCGGTGCCATGCCCGAGTTAATGAGCAAAAGAGACTTGTCGCCCTGCGGTACGAGCGGGAAACTCGGCAGGCGCAGATGTCCCTTGCTTTCAAAGAAGGAGAGATATTTTTCTCTCAGATCATTCAGGGATGTCCATTCCATGATTTTGTATCCTCTTTATATTAAATATATTTTTATATTTTCATTCAAAATATTATACCACCGTGAAAATAAGATGTCAACAACAATTTGTTTAGCGGCAAAGCCGCTAAACAAATGAATTGCGATCCTGCGGCTCGCATGATTTGAGCACTCCGTGCTCATGATTTGCCTGCGGCATGATTTGCCCTGCGGGGCATTAAGGATCGCAATTCAAATCATGGAGTGCGCAGCACTCCAAATCATGGCGGCATCGCCGCCAAATCATGCGCCGCAGGCGCAAATCATCTCCGCATCGCGGGCGCAAAAAAAGCGCACCGGTGTCGGTGATTCTCATAAGGATATTCCAAAATGGGAGTCTTGCTTATTTATCTTCGGATGTACGCTCGAAAATGTAATCAAGGGATACACGATAATAGTCTGCCAACTTTACTAAATGCTCCAAAGGAATATTCTGATATCCTCGCTCGTAGCGAGAATATACAGTTTGCTGAATGCCTAAATAATCAGCTACTTCTTTCTGCTTTAAGTCGTGATCTTCTCGGAGATCGCGCAATCTTCTTAGATACATGTTTGTTTCTCCTTAGTATTTTTCAGTACTATATTGACAATATCGCAAAAACGTGCTATTTTATCACTATAGTACTTGTAAGTACTAAGATAGGAGAAAAAACACATGAACTACATACAGGAATTTTACTTTGGAAATATCAGACCTGCAGAAGATGGGATTCGGCAAACGGCGGAATATAAGCGGGCACTGCACACTGTGATAGAGAGCGAGAAAAAACTGCAGCAGATGCTGTCCGGTGAATCGGAGAAGGAGTTGCTGCGGCTTTTGGATGCGCAAAGTGCGCTTTTGGCAGAAATGACGCTGGCACATTTTGAAAGCGGCTTTCGGCACGGCGTGCAGATGATGTGCGATTGCTTGAAATAAGGCATGGGATAAAGGAAAGTGAAATGAATTGCGATCCTGCGGCTCGCATGATTTGAGCACTCCGTGCTCATGATTTGGCTTTGCCATGATTTGCCCTGCGGGGCATAAGGGATTGCAATTCAAATCATGGAGTGCGCAGCACTCCAAATCATGGCGGCATCGCCGCCAAATCATGCGCCGCAGGCGCAAATCATCCCCCTGCATCGAACGCAAAAAAAGCGCACCGACCCGGTGCGCTTTTTGATTCAATTTCAGTTACCCTCGAACTCGGTTTCGGTTGCGGCGTCGTCGCACTCTACTTCGATGCAATCGTCATCGCAGAGATCTTCGTCATCGAGGAAATCTTCGCACTCGCAGTCGATGCAAGCGGGAACATACTTCTGATAGAGCTTATAGGCAACAATGGCAAGCGCGGCAACGCCTGCGATCGCGGCGGAAACGGCAAGAATGATTTTGCCGACATTGGGTTTTTCGGGTTTCTTTCCGATATAAAGCATGGTATCACTCCTTATGAGAAATTGAAACGAATAGTCCACTTCACTTATAGTATACCATGTTTGCGCGAAAATGCAATAAAAAAATGAAAAAAGTTCTTGAAGTTTTTGCACACGTCTGTGCATGCACGGCTTGATTTTGCAGATAAAATGTAGTATAATATATTCTGTAAAATTATATTCCGATTACGATGGAGGAAAGACAGTGAAAAAACGGATACTGTTAATCGGCGGCGTTTCCACCGAACTTTCGATGCATGTGGATACGCTCGCAAACGAAAGCAAGGAAGTATGTGCACCGATCGAATATGCGCTGACGCCTGCGGGCTCGGCGGCTCTCGGTGCTGTGACGGTCTCCCGTCTCGGCGGCGAAGCGATCCTGTGCAGCGCGGTCGGCGATGATGCCTACGGCAAGGAGCTCGTAAAGTTTTTGGACGATCTCGGCTTGGATACGCGCTTTGTCAAGACGGTGAAGGGCGAAAAAACTGCGCTCGATGTGCTGGCGGAGAGTGAAGACGGCTGCCGCGTATACAAGAGCACCGCGCTGCTCGGCGCGATCGACGCGGATCTCGTCGAGGACGCGTTCACCACACTGCCCGACGCGGTGTATATCAGCATGGATATCCCCGCAGAGGCGGCGATCCGCGCAGCGGAGCTTGCACGGGAAAAGAAGATCCCCTCGTTCTTTGACGGACAGCGCATCCCCGAGGATTTCCCGCTCGATCAGCTCGGCGTGATCGACCTTGTCGCACTGCCGCCCGAGGTGACCGAGCGCGTGACGGGTATCACTCCGCGCGATGCAAACAGCAATCTCGCGGCAGCGGTCGAGCTGCACAAGACCTTGCGCTCCAAGACCTATCTCTTTAAGTTCGGCGTGGGCGGCGCATTTGCTTATAAGGGCAATTTCTCCTACTATATTCCTTATGTCGAGGGTGCGGACAAGCAGTATACCGATCTGCTCGTACCCGCGATGATCGTGGAGAACCTGCGTTCGGGCAAGAGCGTGCGTGCTGCGCGCTATGCGTCTACCGTCGTTGCGCTCGCTGCCCGTAAGGGCGGCGCACCCATCACCGCGGTGCCGACCGAGACCGAGGTTCTGCGCTACGTGCTGGAGAACGAGATCGAGTTTTAAACGCTTTTTTTGATCGGGAAGGGGGCAGACCATGAAGCTGCATGTCAATTTTATACGGTCCTCAAACGGTAAGCGGGACATCGCTTGCTATGTCTACGTGCCGGACGGCGAGGTGCGCGGCATCGTGCAGATCTCGCACGGCATGTGCGACTACATCGAGAACTACGCCCTGCTCGCCGAGCGTCTCACCGCAAGGGGCATCGTTGTCTGCGGCAATGACCACCTCGGACACGGCAACTCGGCAGAGGATGCAAATGACTACGGCTATTTCGGCAGCGGCGGATATCTCACACTGGTCAAGGATCTGCGCAAGATGAACAAGCTGGTGCGTGCGACCTACAGGGATGTGCCGCTGGTGCTGCTCGGGCACAGCATGGGCTCGTTTCTGGCGCGCGCCTACGCCGTGACCTATCCCGATACCATCGACGGCGCGGTGTTCGTCGGCACGGCGGGCACCGAAAATCCCGTTCGCGCGGCACAGGTGCTCGCAGCGGCGATCGGAAAATCGCGCGGCAGCCATTACCGCAGCCGCATGCTCTATAATCTCGCGTTCAAGGCGTATAACAGCAGGTACCCGAGCGAGGGCGAATATGCGTGGCTCTCGCGCGACAGGTCGGCGGGCGAAAAATTCGCCGCCGATCCGCAGCGCAATTTCATCTTCACTGCGGACGGTTATTACGGGCTGTTTTCGGTGATGGCGGCGATCTCGAGGCCCGCGTGGGCGGAGAGCTATCCCAAGGAGCTGCCCACGCTGATCACCGCGGGCGACATGGATCCCGTCGGCAACTACGGCAAGGGACCGACCGAGGTGTACAATATGCTGGACGCGGCGGGTGCCGAACACCTCACGCTGAAGCTGTATAAGGATGCGCGGCATGAGCTGCACAACGAAATCAATAAAGAAGAATTTTTTGCGGATCTGTATGCATGGATAGAGTCGAACAAACTGGTAAAATAAAGAGCATCGCCATCGTCGGCAGTACGGCGAGCGGTAAAAGCGCGCTGGCACTGGCGGCGGCGAAGCGTTTTGACGGCGAAATCCTCTCGGTGGACTCTATGCAGGTCTACCGCACGATGGATATAGGCACGGCAAAGCCGACCGCCGCCGAGCAGGCGGAGGTGCGCCATCATCTGATCGACATCTGCGATCCGAAGTCGCCGTTCTCGGCGGCGGATTTTGCGCCGCAGGCGCTTGCGTGTGCCAAGGAAGTGGCATCGCGCGGTAAACTGCCGATCTTTTGCGGCGGCACGGGGCTCTATCTCGACAGCCTGATGCGCGGCGATGCGCCGAGCGAAACGGCTGCGGATGAAAATGTGCGCGCCGAGCTGCGTGCCTTTGCCGAGACAAACGGTGTGCACGCGCTGCACGCTCGTCTTGCGGAGGTGGACGCCGAGAGCGCAGAGCAGATCCATGAAAACAATGTGAAGCGCGTCATCCGTGCGCTGGAGGTCTACCTCGTGAGCGGTAAGCCGAAGAGCGCATGGGACCGCGAGAGCCGCCTTGTGCCGAAAGCGATCGAGCCGACGGTGATCGGGCTTGCCTATCACGACCGCGAGCTGCTGTACGCGCGCATCGACGCGCGCGTGGACGCAATGCTCGCAGCGGGGCTGCTCGAAGAAACCAAGCGGTTGGACGCGGACGGCGTCTTCGCCGCCAACGGCACTGCCGCCGCGGCGATCGGATACAAGGAATTGCTCCCCGCGATCCGTGGGGAAATATCGCCGGAAGAAGCGGCAGAGACGCTGAAACGGGCGACGCGCCGCTATGCCAAGCGGCAGATGACTTGGTTTTCGGCAAAGGACTATGTCCTCCCCCTGTGGTGCGACACCGCAAGCGGCGAAATGCGCCCCTTTGACGACATCTTCGCCGAGCTTTGCCGTATGGTGGGAGAACGGGGAATTTAAAGTAAGAACCGGCAACGCACAATTTCTGTAGGGGCGGATATCATCCGCCCGCCTGTCGAATGTTGCACTTTGTGAAGCGGGCGGATAGTATCCGCCCCTACAAGGTTTTGCCAAGAAAGGAAGTGAGACTGTGGAAGAAAAAGAAACCGAACAGCGGCGGGATCCGGTGGCGCGCTTTTGGCTTTCGCTGCTGCGCGGTGCGCTCATCCTCGGTCTCCTTTTTTATTTGCTTTATCATCTGACCAACGGCTTTTCCGCCGAGATGAAGACACAGACGGTGAAGCTTACCGCAGAGGAACAGCTCCTGTCTGCCGTCGGTACGGTCGTGCGGGCGGAGGTGCCCGTGCGCGCGTCCGAGAGCGGTGTCGTGAGCTACCATGTTTCCGACGGGGAAAAGGTCAAGGCGAATGCCAAGGTCGCCATGGTGTACAGCGGCTATGCCGAGAGTGACACGGTGGCGCGGATCGCCGAGCTCGACCGTTCGATCGACCTGCTCGAGGCGGCAGGCATCGACGGCGATATCCATGTTTCGGATGCCGCCGATGCGGAGCGGGAGATCACAAGTCGGCTTCTGACGCTGTCCGAGCAGATCGGTCGCGGCGACTTTTCGAGCGCGGGAGAGAGCGCGGACGGCCTGCTTTCCACCTTTGTGCGGCGGGATACCATCCTGTCGGGCAGCGGAGAGGGCACGCTTGCCACGCTTTCGGCACTTCGTGCCGAGCGCGAGAGCCTTGCCGCGTCGCTTTCGGGCGGTTCGACCGCCGTGCGCGCGTCGCGGGCGGGCTATTTTTACAGCTATGCCGACGGCGGCGAGACGGTTTTTGCATATGACAGCGTAGGCAAGCTCACACCTGCCGAGTATCATGCGGGACTTTCGACGATGCAGGCGGCATCGGCGGGCACGGTCGGCAAGATTGTGCTGTATCCCAGATGGTATCTGCTTTGCCCCGTGCGCGAAGAAGAAGCGGCATCGTTGAAAGCGGGCGGCACCTACACGCTGTATTTTTCGGGCAGCGGAGAACGCATTTCGATGACGCTTTCCGCGAAGAATGCGGGAGACGGCGAGGTGCTGCTGGTCTTCTCCACACTGGAGATGCCCGACAGCTTTGACTTTGACCGCACGCAGAAGATCTCGATCGTGACCGACACGGTCAGCGGCTACAAGCTGCCTGCCTCGGCACTGCGCATCGTGGACGGCAGCGTCGGCGTATACATCCGCAGCGGCAACACGGTGAAATTCCGTCTGGTCGAGGTCTTTTATGAGAGCGGCGCGTATGTTTTTGTGCGCACCGATACGGAGGGACAAACGCTGTATGCAAACGACGCGGATCCGTCCAATGATATTTACTGCAAGGGACTCTCGCTCTACGACAACGTGATCGTGAGCGGTGCAAAAGAGCTTGCCCCCGATAGGATAGTGAACTGACATGAATGAATTTGCTTATATTGACAGAAACTTAGAAAAGATCCGCAGCGCGGCAGCGGCCGCCGCCGCGACTTCGCCCTATGGGCAGGACTATGAAATCCTGCTCGCGACCAAATACGCAAGCGCCGAGGAGATCAACTACGCGCACAGAGCGGGGATCCACAAGATCGGCGAAAACCGCGTGCAGAGCCTGCTCGAAAAGTATGACAAGCTCGACCGTGACGGACTTGATATCCATTTTATCGGCAGTCTGCAGCGCAACAAGGTCAAATACATCATCGACAAGGTCTCGATGATCGAGTCGCTCGATTCGATCGAGCTGGCGCGGGAGATCGAGAAGCAGGCGGCAAAGCATGACAAAGTGATGGACTGCCTAATCGAGATCAACATCGGCGACGAGGCATCCAAGGGCGGCATCGCGAAAGAGGAGGCGCTCTCCTTTGCCGATGCGGTGTCGGAATTTCCGCACATCCGCCTTTGCGGCATTATGACGATGGCGCCGAAATGCACCGAAATCGACGAATATCGCAAATATTTTCGAGAAAGTTATCATATTTTTATTGACATTTGCGAAAAAAAACTTCATAATGTAAATAGGCATGTTCTATCCATGGGTATGAGCGGCAGCTTTACGGCGGCACTCGCCGAGGGCGCAAACCTCATTCGCGTGGGCAGAGCTGCATTTCAAAAAGATGAATAAAAATTATTAGATAAAGTTTCGGAGGAATACAAATGGGATTATTCGGTGATATCAAGAACAAGTTCAGCCAGGATACATATGAGGACAGCGGCTACATGTATGACGACGCGGACGAGGGCGCAAACCTGTACGAGGAGCCCGCAGAGACCGACTTCGGCACGCAGGACAACGCGGCTACCATCGGCGGCAGCGGCTATGACATTATGGGCGGCGGCAGTGCGATCGAGCTCAAGGTCGTAAAGCCCCAGAACTTTGAGGATTCCGCGCAGGTTGCAGACCATCTGCTCTCCAAGCGCACGGTCGTTCTCAACCTCGAGGACACCAACAAAGAGGCTGCGAGAAGAATTCTCGACTTTTTGACCGGCGTTGCCTACTCCATCGGCGGCAACATCAAGAAGGTTGCCAACAGCGCATATGTTGTTACGCCTTCCAATGTAGACGTCAGCGAGGGACAGATCAAGCAGAAGGCTGCTGCTCCCAAGGCAGACGAGGAAAACGCACAGTAAGAGTTTAAGGTGCCGCACCGCGTTTCGCGGTGCGGCACTTTTTAACACTTAAAGATCCTACGATATGTTTAAGGTAGACGAATGCGATACAGAGACAGTGACGAATTTAAGCTGCTTTGCCGGCGGGCAGAGGATGCGTTCGCGCGGGCGACGGGAGACTTGGTCTCCACCGCGTTTTTGAATCCGGCGGAGCAGTATTTTCTCGGGCAATATCTGCGCGAAAAAGGATACGCAGACCGCGCGGTCTTTTTCGGCGGCGCCCCGGGTGCACAGCGCAAAAAGCTCTTTGCCTGCCCCGAATACATCGCGGCGCTCAGCGAGGACGGCGATCTGTACGGCGCGGCGACGAGCTTTCTCGGCGAGGATGCGTTCGGCGAGATCTGCCCGCTGAAGATCTTCGGCGGCGGCTTCCGCGATTTTACCCACCGCGACTATCTCGGCGGCATTTTGGCGCTCGGTCTTGACCGCAGCGCGGTCGGCGATATCGCGCTGATCGACGAGTACTCGGCGTATATTTTCGTCAGCCGCAAGGTGGCAAGCTTTCTGACCGAGGGCGACTTCTCGGAGACGGGCGGCATCCGCATTGCCAAGGATCGCGTGAAGATCGAGCGTGCAACTTTGCCCGCGGGGTACGTGATCGAGCAAAAGTACAAGGCGGTGACCGACACGGTCGCATCCGAACGGCTCGACTGCGTGATCGCCGCGCTCTGCAACCTCTCGCGCGAGGCGGCAAAGGAAAAGATCCTCCGACAGGAAGTGGAGCAGAACTATGAGACTGCCGAGGAGATCAGCGCCGCCGTAAAAGCGGGCGACCACATCAGCGTGCGCGGCGTCGGAAAATTTTTGGTGGAATCGGTCGCCGACCCGACCAAAAAAGGCCGCCTGCGGCTGGCGGCGAAGAAGTTCCTATAGCGGCGAGCCGCTATAGGAAACGAAGTGTTGCTTCGCAACGTGAAGCGCGCTTCGCGCATGAAGTTTGTCGCCGTCGGCGACAA
>JAFTOT010000054.1 GCA_017463665.1 Clostridia bacterium
ACGCCGCTGATCTATTACACGGTAGATAACGGCGCGATATTTTCGCAGCTTTCTTTTGAAATCCCTGAAACCCGGTCATATGAAAAAGTAACGGCGTCGGATATCGTTTTTGATGAAGACGCAGGCTTTGCGGTAGTTTGGGAACTGGCAGACGGTGGAGAAAGCCGATATTGCCGGACTGAATTTACATATTGCGGATATATGTATGCGGATATTATTGTTTTCCGGGCGGAGACTCCTTCGGCGGAAACGCGCGATGAAACAGGGGACAGTACCGACGCGACTGCGGATGGTCCCGAGAAGAAAGAGGGGTACCAATATGACTTCACCGGTGACCGGGTTGCGGACCGATTGCAGATCACACCGGCAACCCGAAACAGCGCCGAACGTGCAGCCGTGATCGACGGCAGTTCCGATAAAACATATACGATCGAGAACAACTCGAAATATGTACGATCCGTCTTCACTGCGGAAAGAGTGGAGGAAGGATGGAGATTTGAGGTTGACGGAAAAGATTCGTATGTGATGGACGGTGCGTATGCACAGGATGGCAAATTATATTCCGCGCCTCGGATCGGCGCAATGCCGTATTATGTCACGGAATATTCGGATACATATTACAACAGCGATTCTTTCTATACTGCGGGGTATGACGTGAAGCGTTGCTATGATATTTATCTCGGCGATGATTCTATCTGCGGAGCAATATGTGAGACATTGACCTATCAGTATGGAAAGTTTGTACCGACCGCATGGGAATACATCGTGTCACCGCATAGCACGCCTGTGCCGATCCAAGAACGCCCCAAGGACTATGCGCAAAGTTTTATGCCCGAAGGGGTAGACAGTATTCGTTGCAGCGGCGGCGTGCTCGGAAACAGCCCGCGCTTGTATGCATACAGCATAGGCGGATATAAAACCGTTACATATATTTCCTTTGACCACGGCGGCTCCTATATAGAGTTTGATCTTGTGAAGCCGCAGAATGTATTAAATAATGCTGATATTGTAGATATTTTCCACGGCAATAGTTCAGAGCTGTCTGTAGTATTCGAACAGTTTAACAGCGATGCGAAGAAAGAGGAATATATTACCGCGCTGTATCTTGTGGATGGATATATGTGGCAATGGCAGCCGTATTACACCGAAGGTGGCGCTGATACGGTCGAGCCGTATTCGTGGAAAGAATGGCATCACGGTTCTTCTTCCGACGCCACAGCAACAAGGGAATGGTATGATCTTACCGGAGACGGTTATGACGATGTGATCACGCGCCTGCCCGCATCGGATGAAAGCGGCAATACCGCTTATATATACGATGCAAAGCGGCAACAGCTGCATTCTTTCCCGAGCGATACGGATGCATCCACGGCGCAGTCGGCGCTTACTTCTGTACGCACGGATTCGGGATGGAAGTTTACGATCGGCGGCGAGACTGTATATGTGGTAGAAGCGGCGTATGCGGAAGAAACCGAATTTTACGATACGCCGCGCGTAGGCGTGAATAATGTCTATACGGTAGAATATGTTTCTTATCCCGACGAGATCGCTTTTTACAGATACGCGGATATTCGTATCGGAAAGTCATCGGTGTGCGGTGCTGTCTGCGAGCAATATGCATATCGGGACGGAAAGTTTGTACCCGTTGGGTGGAAATACACTTCCTGGCCGAACGTATGGTATACCAAATATCCATGGTACGGTTACGTTGACTTTTTACCCGAAGAGGGAACTTCGCTGATCTGCAGCGGCTGTCCCACCGGCGGTATTCCGCGAGTCTTGTCGTATGCAACCGAAAGCGGAGAGCCTTGCGTTTATTATACGTTTAACAATGGCGCGACTTTTGTGCAACTCCCCTTAGACCTTCCCGAAACGGTGCAATACGAAACAGCACGTGTGATCGAGATCCACGGCGGTAACAGCTTGGAATTTTTTATGATCGTGGAATTGCAAAACGGGACCGAAACCGAATATTGCGAGATCGCATATACATATGAAGGATATGATGGAAACGACCGAGTCAAGTGTGATGGCTTTGTCGGAATGGTGAAACGCGACGGTGAATACTGGACGTATATTCCGGATGAAAAAGTGGAGAAAGAACCGAAAAAAGAGGATTTTACAAATTGCACGTTTGCAATTGTCGAAAGTATGTCCGACGATAATACAAAAATTCTCTGGGATATAGAGCTTTCGGATGGCAAAACGCTTTCGGTCGAGTTTGACAAAGATGCTTATCCGGATCTGAAAGCAGAAGAAATGCTTGCCTTTTCGGATGTGAATTGCGACGGAAAAACGGATCTGGTCATCAATCCGAATGCATACGGATCACAAGAAATGATCTGTTTTTTGCTATATGACAGCGGCTATGCACGCTATCACGCAGGCGATGGCAAGAAGCTCGTGCAAAATCCGAATTACGACAGAGACAGGACCGGGAACAAAAAGGCTGTATACGGAAAATACAGCAAAAACGGAACCGACACCCGAATCCGCGTATATGAATATAATGAAGCCGCGTTCTTTTGGCTAAAATAAGCAACTCTGTATCTCACAAGATCCGCTTGCGTACGCAGGCGGATCTTTCTTTGAAAAAAGCATGGATTTCCGAAAAATATGTTGCAAAAGAAAATCGGTTTTGTTATAATATAAGTTGTGATTCTATGTGATTTTTTACTAAGGATACTATAATGAACGAATATATACAGCTTGTCCGACAGAGGAACGAATCGCTCGCTGCTGTCGGAGAAAAGCGCTATGCCTGCGTGGTCACGTTCGGATGTCAGCAAAATGAGGCGGATTCCGAAAAACTGCGCGGTATGGCGGATGCAATGGGATATACTGTTACTGAGGATGTAAGAATTGCCGATCTGATCGTGGTCAACACTTGTGCGGTACGCGAGCATGCAGAGCTGAAAGCGCTCTCAACCATCGGACAGTATAAGCATCTTAAAGCAAAAAATCCGAATATGCTTATCGGTGTCTGCGGATGCATGGTGGCGCAAAAACACCGCGTGGATGAGCTGAAAAACAGCTATCCGTACGTTAGTTTTTCGTTTGAGCCGTCCTCACTCGATCGCTTTCCGCAGATCCTGTTTGAGGCTCTGGAAAAGCACGGACGTCAGTTCAGCATCGGTGAAAACGCAAGAGCCATCAGCGAAGGGGTTCCCGTCCTGCGTGAAAGCGATTTTAAAGCATGGGTCAGCATTATGTATGGGTGCAATAATTTTTGTTCCTACTGTATTGTGCCGTATGTGCGTGACCGCGAACGCAGCAGGGAATATGCATATGTAGTCGATGAGGTTAAGGAGCTGGTCGCAAGCGGCGTTAAGGAGATCACTCTGCTCGGGCAGAATGTAAATTCCTATAACGGCGGATGCACATTTGCCGAGCTGCTTGAAAAACTGGCGGCGATCGATGGCGACTTCTTGATCCGCTTCATGACCAGCCATCCGAAGGATGTTTCGGACGAGCTGATCGAGGTCATGGCGAAGAGTCCGCGTATTGCCAAGCAGTTTCATCTGCCGATCCAATCGGGCAGTGACGCGGTGCTGAAAACAATGAATCGGCGCTATAACACGGCGCATTATCTCGCAACCGTGGAAAAGCTGCGTGCGTCAATGCCGAATATTACACTGACGACTGATATCATCGTCGGCTTTCCCGGTGAGACAGAGAAAGATTTTGAGGCGACACTCGATCTGCTGCGCAAGGTTCGCTATGACATGATCTACTCCTTTATTTACTCGCCGCGCAGCGGCACACCTGCCGCAAAGATGGAAGACCAAGTTCCCGACGCAGAAAAATCGGAACGCATGCAGCGCTTACTTGCTCTGCAGAATCAGATTTCCCTGGAAAAGAACATGGTTGCGGTCGGAAAGACATTGCGTGTTCTTGCAGAGGGACCGAGCAAAAACGATGCGCAAACCTTTACCGGCAGAGCAGAATCCAACAAGCTGGTGCATTTCAAAGCAGATGATCAATGCATCGGTAAATTCGTAAATATCAAAATCAGCCGAGCAGAGCCTTTTTGCCTGCATGGTGAACTTGAATAAAATAATTTAAAAGAGGTATAGAAAAATGACTACTGAAATTCTGAATGAAGCACAGGCACTGGGCAAGCTGATCGCTGCCAGCGAAGAAGTAAAGGCTGCAAACGCAGCAAAGGCAGCATACGACAATGATGCTGCGATCCAGGCTGCAATTACCGAATATAATGCCCATAACAAGGCGCTCTCCGAAGAGTATAAAAAATCCGAGCAGGACGAGGCGCTGATGGCTTCTATCAAGAAGCGCATCGGTGAGCTGTACAATGAGATCGTCAATAATCCCGTGTATATCGAATTCATGAACGCGCAGGAAGCTGTCGGTGTGCTGATGAACGAGGTCAATGACGAGATCAACTTTATGATCACGGGCGAGCGTCCGAGCGCAAGTGCGTGCTCCGGCAACTGCTCCTCCTGCGGCGGCTGCCACTGATTTATTTTCATTCTGTCTTGGAGGTGAGGATACATGGGATATACCCCGATGATGCTGCAATATTTTGAGGTGAAGAATAACTATAAGGACTATATCCTCATGTACCGTCTCGGAGACTTCTACGAGATGTTTTTCGAGGACGCATATACTGTGTCCCGTGAGCTTGAGTTGACGCTGACAGGCAGAGAGTGCGGCATGGAGGAACGCGCACCGATGTGCGGCGTTCCGTTCCACAAAGCGGATGTCTATATCGGCAGGCTTGTGGAAAAAGGGTACAAGGTTGCCGTGTGTGAGCAGACTGAGGATCCCGCGCTTGCCAAGGGACTTGTCAAGCGTGAGGTCATCAAGGTCGTAACGCCCGGCACCGTGACCGACAGCTCCATGCTGTCGGATCAGAAGAACAATTTTTTGTGTGCGATCCATGTTTCGGATGGCGCGTATGCGATCGGTTTTGCGGATATTTCCACGGGTATTGTATATTCTACGGAATGTGCGGGTGATGAAAGAAGCAAACGTGTGCTCAACGAGCTGTCCTCGTATTCGCCGAGCGAGATCCTGATCAACGCAGCAAAGGGAAAAGCGCCGGAGCTGGATGCTTTTATCGGCGAACGGCTGAGTTCGTTGGTCAGCTACGAACAAGGATTTCGTTTCGATGATCCCACTGCAGCCGGTCTTGTGAAACAACAGTTTCCCGAGTACGGTACAGAGCGCCTGAGCGCGCTGTCCGTGCAGACGATCGCCGCTTTGCTTGGCTATATAAGAGAAACGCAGAAGAGTGACATTTCGTTTATCAAAGAGCTGCAGGTATACAGCGATACGCAGTATTTGGAGTTTGATATCAACACGCATCGCAATCTCGAGATCACCGAGTCGATGCGAACAAAAGAGAAAAAGGGATCTCTGCTTTGGGTATTGGATAAGACCAAAACAGCAATGGGTGCGCGTATGCTGCGTTCGTGGTTGATCCACCCGCTGCGCAGCATTCCTGAGATCATGCGCAGACAGTCTGCGGTGCAGGCGCTCTGCGACAATTATATGACGCGCGAAGAACTGCACGATCTGCTTGCCAATGTCTTGGATCTGGAACGTCTCATGGCAAAGATCGCTTACGGTTCGGCAAATGCAAGAGATATGCTGGCGATCCTCGGCAGTATTTCGGTCATTCCGGAAACTAAAAATTTGCTGAACACGCTGGAGGGCGAGGAATTTTCCGAGATTTTAAACGGTATGGATGATCTTGGTGACATTCGCACTTTGCTATCCGATGCGATCAACGAGAAAGCACCGCTGACCATTCGCGAAGGCGATATTATCAAAGACGGATACAATGCCGAGATCGACAAGCTGCGTGAAATACGCGACAACGGAGAGAATTACAAACTTAAAATAGAGGAAAAGGAACGAGAAGCGACGGGCATCAAGACACTGCGCGTTGGATATAATCGTGTTTTCGGTTACTATATCGAGGTGACCAAATCGCAGATCGATCTTGTTCCCGAGCATTACATACGCAAACAAACGCTCGCCAACTGTGAGCGATACATTACGCAGGAACTCAAAGAGCTTGAGGCAACCATCCTCGGTGCAAGCGATAAACTTGCGGCGATGGAATACAGTATCTTCCAGCAGATTCGGGAGTATCTTGCGACAAATTCTGCGCGGATCCAGCAGAGCGCGGCGCTTTTGGCTCGATTGGATGTGTATATCAGTCTTGCCACTGTGGCGGCGAAGAATCGCTATGTTTGCCCCGAGCTTGCCGCGGACGGTCGTTTGGAGATCAAAAACGGCAGACATCCTGTGGTGGAGAAGTTTATTTCGGACTCCTATTTTGTTCCGAACGATACGCTGTTGGACACACAGAAGAACCGTTTGCTTTTGATCACCGGTCCGAACATGGCAGGTAAGTCTACCTATATGCGTCAGGTTGCCTTGATTACCTTAATGGCGCAGATCGGCTCGTTTGTGCCTGCGGACAGTGCTGTAATTTCCATTGTAGATAAGATCTTTACGCGCGTCGGCGCGTCGGACGACCTCGCATCCGGTCAATCCACGTTTATGTTGGAGATGAATGAAGTCGCTTACATTCTCCGCCATGCAACCAAGCAGAGTCTGATCGTATATGACGAGATCGGACGCGGCACAAGCACATACGATGGTATGAGTATCGCACGCGCGGTCGCCGAGTACACACTCGGGAAAAAAATCGGTGCAAAGACACTGTTTGCGACGCATTATCATGAGCTCACCGTGCTGGAAAATGAATTTGACGGCGTAGTGAATTACAATATTGCTGCTAAAAAACGCGGAGATGATATTACGTTTCTGCGTAAGATCGTTCGCGGCGCCGCGGATGACAGCTATGGTATTGAAGTCGCAAAGCTGGCGGGGGTACCGAATGAAGTGATCCGCCGCGCAAAGGAGATCCTGAAAGGGATTGAAAGCGGCGATACCGTGATGCAGAAGCCGCAGGTGCAGGCTCCGGAAGAAGACTTTGATATGCTCGCAATGCTCAGTGCCGGCGAAGAAAAAGAAGTGGCAGATACGTTGCGGCGGGTGGATATAAACACCCTCACGCCGATTGAGGCGATGAATTTGATTTTTGAGCTGAAAAAGAAACTGAAATGAAAGGTGGTGCGCGGCATTGGGAAAAATCAATGTGCTCAGTACACAGGTGGCGAATCTGATCGCAGCAGGTGAAGTAGTGGACAGACCTGCATCGGTTGTCAAAGAGCTGATGGAAAACTCGATCGACGCGCACGCGAAAAAGATCACTGTTGAGATCAAAAACGGTGGTGTTTCCTACATTCGTGTTTCGGACGACGGCAGCGGTATTGCTCCTGAGGATATGCCGCTGGCGCTCAAACGGCACGCGACCAGTAAAATTGAAAAAGCGGCAGACCTTGCTGCGATCTTTACGCTCGGTTTTCGCGGAGAGGCATTGGCCGCGATCTCCTCTGTCTCCAAGGTGCGCATCTTATCGAAAACCCAGGATGCTCCCAACGGAACGATGCTTTTTGCCGATGGAGGCGAGATCGTTGAGGTGCGCGAGACAGGCTGTCCCAACGGAACAACTATTACGGTTGAAGAACTGTTTGCCAATGTACCTGCTCGCCGTAAGTTTTTGAAAAAAGATGCGACTGAAGCGGCAGCGGTTTGTGCCGCTGTAGAAAAAGTGGCACTTTCGCATCCCGAGATCGCCTTTCGCTTGATTTCGGACGGAAATATCAAGCTGGAAAGCGCGGGAGACGGAAAACTCGACCATGCAATCTATTCCATTCTCGGCAAGGATTTTGCCAAGCGGCTTTTGCAGGTGAAATGCCACAGCGATGGTGTGGATGTTTACGGCTACATCGGTCGCTCGGATAATGTCAAGCCGACAAGAAATTTTCAAAATTTCTTTATTAACCATCGCTATGTAAAAAGCCGTACCGCTATGGCAGCGTTGGAACAGGCATACAGTTCCTACATAGCGCCCGAAAAATTTCCGTCCTGTGTGCTGTTTATTGATATCCATCCCGGCGCTGTAGATGTGAACGTGCATCCTGCAAAGCTGGAAGTCAAATTCTCGAATGAGAAGTTGATTTTTGATACGGTATACTACGCTGTCAGAAGTACGATCGAAAAGAATATCGATCGTCCCGATTTGATTCTGTGCAGTCCGTCGCCTGCGGCGACGCATTCGACGCTAAATGCGTTTGTGCCGGTAATGGATCGAGCGGAACGTCAATCCTCTATGCCGGAACAGGCGCGCTTTGACAGGCAGGGGCAGATTGCTTTTGCTTCGTCTGTTTCCGATCAATTCCGTGAGCGGGTACGTCGGGAATGGAATGCGGATGCTGAACAGGCGAGTCCGGTAAGGGAATCGGCTCCGATAGAAGCGCCGAAGTTTGCTCCGCAGATAGATGTTTCGATACCGCAAGTGCCTGTATATACTGCGCCCGCGGTCGAAGAGCCAAAAGCGGAGACCGCAGAGATATCTCTGCCCGAATATAAGATAGTCGGTGTGGCGTTTCATACGTACATTTTCGTCGAAACCGAGGGCAAAGTTGTTATCATTGACAAGCATGCTGCGCATGAGCGTATTTTGTTTGAGACGCTGCGCGGTAAATTGCGCGGTTTTTCGCCTGCACCGCAGATGCTGCTTGTACCCATAACCGTCGGACTTTCGCAGAGCGATTTCAACGCGGTTGCGGAGCATTCGGACAGCTTTCGTGAGGTCGGCTTTGACTTTGATTTGGATCATACGCAACGGCAGGTTAAACTCATTCAGATACCGTCTGCGCTGAAAATCTCGGATGTGGAGGATGTATTTTCCACCATGGCAGACCGCCTTGCCGACGGCACGGGCAATGTGGAAATCACCAAGCAGGATGCATATGAAAAGGCACTGTATCAAGCATCCTGCAAAGCTGCTATGAAAGGCGGACGCTCTGACAGCGAGGCGGATATGCGCTTTGTTGTCGAAAAGATTTTGACGATCCCCGACATCACGGTATGCCCCCATGGCAGACCTGTTGTTATCAACCTGTCGAAGCATGATTTAGACAAACAATTCGGCAGGGAATAAAAGAAAAGGAATACGCAATGTTTAAGTTACTAAAAACCGAAGGAAAAGCAAGACGCGGAGAGTTTGAGACCGTGCACGGTACGATTCAAACTCCTGTATTTATGAATGTAGGTACGAGTGCTGCTGTCAAGGGCGGTATTTCCACGATGGATCTGCGCGAGATCGGCTGCCAGGTCGAGCTTTCCAACACCTATCATCTGCATATTCGCCCCGGTGATGATCTGGTTTATAAGATGGGCGGTATTCACAAGTTCTTTAACTGGGATAAGCCTGTTTTGACCGACAGCGGCGGATTTCAGGTATTCTCGCTTGCAAAGCTGCGCAAGATCACCGAAGAGGGCGTTTATTTCAACTCGCACATGGACGGCAAGCGCATTTTCATGGGGCCGGAGGAGAGCATGCGTATCCAATCGCATCTTGCTTCTACCATCGCAATGGCGTTTGACGAATGTGTTGAGAATCCCGCACCGTATAAGTATGTGAAGAAGTCGCACGAGCGCACGATCCGTTGGCTCTATCGCTGCAAAGCGGAGATGGATAGACTCAACTCGCTGCCGGACACCATCAATAAAAAGCAGATGCTGTTCGGTATCAATCAAGGCGGTACCTATGAAGATCTCCGCATTGAAAATATGAAGGAGATCGCAAAGCTGGATCTGGACGGTTATGCCATCGGCGGACTTGCCGTCGGCGAAGAAGCGGAGGAGATGTATCGCATCATCGAAGCTGTGGAGCCGTATATGCCGGTAGATAAGCCGAGATATCTGATGGGCGTTGGTACGCCGCTCAATATTTTGGAGGCTGTCAGACGCGGCGTGGATTTCTTTGATTGCGTTATGCCCAGCCGTAATGCACGCCATGGTAATCTGTTTACATGGCACGGCAAAATGAACATCAACAACGAGCGCTTCTTTGACGATCCGCGTCCGATAGACGAGGGCTGCGGCTGCCCTGCTTGCCGCAATTACAGCCGTTCTTACATTCGCCATTTGTTCAAAGCGCGTGAATTGCTCGGTATGCGTCTGTGCGTACTGCATAACTTGTACTTCTATAATGAACTGATGCAAAAGATCCGTGACGCGCTGGACGGCGGATATTATGAGAGCTTTTTTGCAAAGTATTCGCAGATTTTGGATAAGCGCACGGACAACTGATTTTTCTGAATTTATCTGAATTTAGAGGGGGAAAACGATCATGCAATACGATGTGATCATTGTCGGCGCAGGTCCTGCGGGCATTTTTACCGCTCTGGAAATGTTGCGCAACGGCAGCAAGTCTAAAATCTTATTGATCGAAAAAGGTAAGCCTGTTGAAAAACGTCACTGCCCGAAGGCAGAGACCGGCAAGTGTGTAAACTGTAAGCCGAGCTGTGCGATCACGACCGGATTTTCGGGAGCGGGTGCATTCTCGGACGGTAAGCTCAGCCTTTCCTATGAAGTCGGCGGCGATCTGCCCGATCTGATCGGCGCTGAGTTTGCGCAGGAGCTGATCGATTATACGGATAAGATCTATCTCGAATTCGGTGCGGATCCACACGTGGAAGGTATCAGTGACGATGATGAGATCAAAGAGATCCGCAAGAACGCGATCAAGGCAAACCTTAAACTGGTAGATTGCCCGATCCGACACCTCGGTACCGAGAAGGCACAAAAGCTTTATTTGGATATTCAGAATTGGCTGCTGGATCACGGCGTAGATATGATGTTCTCCACCGAATGCGAAAACATCATTATCGAGGATACTGTTTGCAAGGGCGTCGTTATCCGCGAAAAGGGCGAGCAAAAGGAGTATCGAGCTCCCGAAATCGTTATTGCGACCGGTCGCCGCGGTGCAGACTGGCTGGAGAGTATTTGCGAGAAGCACGGCATCGCGCATAAGCCCGGTACGGTTGACATCGGCGTGCGCGTAGAGTGCCGCAACGAGGTCATGGAAAAGGTCAACAAGGTGCTCTATGAGAGCAAGCTGATCGGTTATCCGAAGCCTTGGAAAAACAAGGTCAGAACTTTCTGCCAAAACCCCGGCGGCTTTGTTGCGCAGGAGAACTATGATAATGATCTCGCGGTGGTAAACGGTCACAGCTACAAGGATATGAAGAGCAACAACACAAATCTTGCGATCCTTGTCAGCCACAACTTTACAGAGCCTTTCAATCAACCGATCGCCTATGCACAAAAGGTTGGTGAGCTGACCAATATGCTGGCATCCGGTCATATCCTTGTACAGCGTTACGGCGACATTTTGGACGGCAAGCGTACATGGGCAAAGGAGCTGGCGTTCAGCAATGTTAAGCCTACGCTGAAGGATGCGGTGCCCGGTGATATTACCGCGGCAATGCCGTACCGTGCGATGACCAATATCATTGAGTTTATCAAGATGCTGGATCAGGTCGTTCCGGGCTTTGCAAGCACCGAAACGCTTCTGTACAGCCCCGAGTTGAAGTTCTATTCCAACAAAGTTAGAATGGACGAGAACCTTGACACCAATATCCAAGGTTTGCATTGCCTCGGTGACAGTTCCGGATGGACACGCGGGCTTATGATGAGCAGCGTCATGGGCGTACTTATGGGCAGAAAACTGCTGGAGAAAGAATAACAAAGAAGAAGATCAGTAAGGATCTAACCATACTGATCTTCTTTTTTATTTTACGTACTCGTTATATACAACATTCTTTGGTACGCCGCGGTCTTTGGCGGCGGCTTTGATGGCATCATTTTTTGACATGTTTTGCGAAATGTAGTGATCGACATGCTCTGTGATGCTCATTTGCGACCAGAAGGCAAGGGAAGTGTCTTGGGCATTGCTGCCGCCCTCAATGACAAGCACATATTCGCCGCGAGGATTGTTTTGTGTATAGTAGGTACAGGCTTCGACAAGTGTTGTGCGCATGACTTCTTCGTTGAGCTTTGTCAGTTCGCGGCATAGGGAAACTTTGCGATCGCCGAGGGTATCCAAGAGATCAGAGAGCGTTTTCGCGAGCTTGTGCGGTGCTTCGTATACGATCAAGGTTCTGGTTTCTTTCGCGAGAATATCCAGCCTTGCTTTTCTTTCTGCTTTGGTTACGGGTAAAAAGCCTTCAAAGGCAAAATAGCGTGTATCCTGCGCGGAAAGAGTCAAGGCGGTGATCACGGCACTGACACCGGGAGCGGCGGTAACGGGGATATTATTTTCCGCACAGAGCTTGACGAGGTCTTCGCCGGGATCGCTGATGGCAGGAGTACCCGCATCGGTGATAAGGGCGCAGGATTCACCTGCCGCAAGCCGCGCTATAATCTTCTCGCCGCAGCTTTTTTTGTTATGCTCATGGTAGCTGACCATTTCTTTATTGATTTCAAAATAGTGCAGGAACTTTGCGGAATTGCGTGTGTCTTCGGCGGCGATAAAATCGACTTCCTGCAAAACTTTCACGGCGCGATAGGTGATATCGCTCATATTGCCGATCGGAGTGGTGACGAGATACAGTGTGCCGCCGACCACTTTGTTTTTATTTTCGTCCATATGCATCACTCCTTAAAGCAGCCGTTTTCATAAAAATAGGAAAACGCTGGCGTGTATTCGGTATGCGCTTTGTCCTTGTACATAAACAGAGGCTTTTCGATCTTTATTTCGGAAGATGCGCCTTTTTTGCCCTCTACGAGGATGAGGGATGGGGCGGCATCTGCGTCCGGGTGCACAAGGCAAAGTCGTTTGGGCTCGATTTTTGCCTGCCGCATGGCGTAAAAAAGCTCAGTCATGCGTTCAGGGCGATATACTGCGTAAAAAATACCGCCGTGCTTTAGGTTTTTGGAAGCCGCAGTGCAAAATGCATCGATATTGCCGAGAATTTCATGCCGCGCAATTGCTTTGCAGTTGCTTGTGTTGGTCATGCCGCTGTTTGCACGCATGTAAGGAGGATTGGTGAAAACGATATCCGCTTCGAATCCGAGGTCGGAAAAGGAAAGCTCACGCACATCCTTATGCAAAGCGCTTACGCGATCGGAGAGTGCATTGATCTCGATGTTTCTGCGTATCAGATGGCAGAATTCCTCCTGCGCCTCAATTGCGTAAATTTTTTTACATTTGTTTCGTGCAGTGCAGAGAAAAGAAACAATGCCTGTGCCTGCCCCGAAATCTAAAGCAATGGCGGAAGGCGCACGACGAACAAAGGCGGCAAGCAGCAGGGCATCGGTGCCGAAAGTCAAGCCGTCTTTCTTTTGTATAAGCGTAATGTTTTCATTGACGCGGTCGATCCGCTCATCTGTGTTGATAGAAATCACTTTATATTCCTTAAATCAAGAAGCGGATGCGATAAATATCGGATCCGCTTCTCGGTTATGTATTTTGTTGGTTGACGATTATTCAGCAGAGGGAGCACCAACAGGGCAAACGCCTGCACAAGCGCCACACTCAACGCAGGTATCTGCGTCGATAACCATCTTACCATCCTGCTCGCTGATAGCGCTGACAGGACATTCTGCCTCGCAAGCGCCGCAAGCGATGCAATCATCGGAAATCTTGTATGCCATTCTTAACACCTCCGTTAAAAGATAATTCAATTGTAACACAAATTCCCAAAAAATCAATAGCTAAAGCGAAAAAACTCTAATTATTTTTTGGAAGAACTTGTCTCTCCCGAATTTTCTGTATTTGCAGGTTTTTGATTTTTCAAGTACAGCAGGGTCACGTCCTCGACCGCGAAAGCTTTGGGACTTTCGGGTTTGTCCTCCAGTCTGACTTTGATCATGCCTGCCAGCGGATTGGTCTCCACCACAACGCCGTTGCCGTTTTCGGTTTTGACCGTAGAACCGATCGGCGGCGTTCTCTTGATCGCTTCTTCATAGGTTTCATGCTCATATCGCAGGCAGCACATGAGTCGGCCGCATGCACCGGATATCTTTGCGGAATTGAGCGAAAAATTCTGTTCCTTTGCCATTTTGATAGAAACTTGCACAAAATCCGAGAGGAAGGAACTGCAGCAGAACGGTCTGCCGCAAACCCCGAGACCGCCGAGCAGCTTTGCCTCGTCACGAATACCGATCTGGCGAAGTTCGATTCTCGTTCTGAATACAGAAGCGAGGTCTTTGACCAGATCGCGGAAATCCACTCTTCCGTCCGAGGTGAAATAAAACAGCAGCTTGGAATTGTCAAAGGTATATTCTGCCTCAACGAGGTTCATGTCCAATTTGTGATCGGCAATTTTTTTCTTGCAGATTTCAAATGCCTCTGATTCTTTCGCCTTGTTTTCTTCCGCATGCTTTAAATCGGCAGGCGTAGCGATGCGAACGACAGGGCGCAGCGGCGGAACGATTTCGGATGATTTCACCATTTTGTTCGGTGTGGCTACAGCACCGATCTCAAGTCCGCGGGCGGTTTCGACAATGACGCTGTCTGCGGCTTTTGCCTGATGTTTACCGGCTGCAAAATAATATACCTTTCCGGTTGGTTTGAATTTGACACCGATGATCTCTACCTCAGCGGGCATTTCAACTTCGGTACTTTGTTCTTGATTGTCACACATACTCTTTCCTCATTCCATCATGATTCTTCTTGCATCACTGCAAAAGGTTACAGCGGCAAGGCGTGTATCTAAGTAAAATTTCAGTTTATCGATTAGGGTATCGGCTGCGACAGACAGCTTCAATGCTTTGGATACCGTGATTCTGGCTGCGATGGGTTCTGCTTCCTCAAAACTGCTGAAAAACATTAGATCAGGGACGGTATCGTATTTTGCGATCGCAACATCGCGCAGCGCTTTTTTCAGCGCATTGAGAAAATCGGTCATACCGTCTCCTGTGCTTGGGAGACGGTCGCAAAAGAGATCGAGATCTGTCAGAGCAGGCGCGGTCCATGCTGTGAGAAAATCCAGAACGGACTTTTGCAGCGCGGCATGCTTATCGCTTTCTTCGCATAGCGACATGGCAAGTCCGATACTGCCGTCGGCGGCGATGGTGATCGTCTGCAGCTTTTGCGGATCACTTTGTGCCATTTCGCGTGCGCGCGGAGAATTTTCTAACAGGAATGCGCGGATCTCTTCGGCGGGAAGCTTTTCTGTGTAGAGGATCGGCGCACGGCTCTTCACGGTCTCTAAAAGGTTTTCTGTATTGGAGCAGAGCAGCAAAAAAACCACATAGGACGGCGGTTCTT
This sequence comes from Clostridia bacterium, assembly GCA_017463665.1. Classification (GTDB taxonomy): domain Bacteria; phylum Bacillota; class Clostridia; order Oscillospirales; family CAG-272; genus UMGS902. The sequence goes on from JAFTOT010000054.1 coordinate 15,167, forward strand.
CCAGCATTTTTAAAAACGCATTCTGCGCATTTGCGTTCATGGTTTCGGTATCTTCCAAAATATAAACGCGTTTCTCGAGTTCGTTTGGCGCGATATATAAACTGTCTTTGATCCGGCGAATCAAATTAACGGTAAATTCTTTTTTATCCGCATCTTTACGAATAAAAATCACATCGGGGGAAAAACCGCCCAAGATCTTCTGACAGCTGTCACACACGCCGCAGGGAAGTGCAACGCGGCTTTTGCAGGCAAGCGCCGCAGCGATCTGCAGTGCCCAAGTCCGCTTGCCACTGCCGGGCTTGCCTGCGAGAATATACGCATGCGGGAAACGTCCTTCGGCAATTTCGTCCGCAAGACGCTTGCAAAGCTTTTGATTACCGCGTATTGCAGAGAAACACTTTTCCACCGTACAAATCTCCTTTATAAGAATATATCAATTATAACAAAATGCCGCTGTAATGTCAAATATATTTTAGCGGTTTTCTTTTCCATCATAGAATGGAGTCGGTGCAGCAAACTATATATGGAGGTGAGAGCAATGCATATACAGAAAATCACTTGGAAACATGCTGCTTTTACGGTTGTCTGCTTTGCGGTGGCAGCTTGTATTCTTTGCGTAAGCCAAACGGGAAAAAGAGATGACAGCGTGGTCGCTTTCAAGCAAAGTCAAACAGAGAACGCAGAGCGGCATGCGGAGGAATTGCTGCGGGCGCTCTACGGTCGGAGAGTTGCTTTTCGACGTGAGACCGGTGACGGGACAAATTTCACGACGCGGTATTACTGTTCAAATGTTTGCGTCGACGCATGTGCAGACGGCAATGTACGCTATCTCTGTGATATCCGCTCGGCGAGCGGGGAGGATCCGTTGCTCGCATGGTTGTTCGGACAGGATACGGTGAGCGTGTTATGCAGCGAACAACAATACGGAATGGAAAACAGACTTGTGCAGAGCGAAAGGTGTTTTGCAGAACTTTGCATAAATCTGTCAACAAAACGGGTGTTTGCGGCAAAAATTACTTTCACTTCCTAAATGGAATACGCAAAAAGGTATTGCAAAACCGAAACAAATCTGCTATAATCTTATAGGATTTGAATAGCTTAGCCGCGTGATAAGGCCATACCAACCGGGGGAGTAGCGGACCTCTGTACTCACAATCCGCTATAGTGAGGGTGGATTCCCGTTTTGAGGGTATCGGCGGTGCGGTCTGCGCCAAGCGGACTGCGTTGACGGATGGGTCTTGCGCAATCAATGGCCGTGAATCATGTCAGGTGGGGAACCAAGCAGCATTAAGCGGTATGTTTGATGTGCCGCAGGGGTGCCTGTCCTGAGCAGAAAGTTTGGTTAACGCGTGTGGTCGTTTATCCGATTTTCGGGTGTATGGTCTTATCATTCGGCTAAGTGTCGGCGAGATTGCATTTTTTGCGCTCGCTTCATTTTTTATAGGGAGGGTTCGATTTGTATCAGGCATTGTACAGAAAATGGCGACCGGTCATGTTTGATGATGTGTGCGGTCAAAGTCATATTACCGATATTCTTAAATATGAGACCGCCGAAAATCGTATTTCCCACGCCTATCTGTTTTGCGGCCCTCGCGGTACCGGAAAAACTACCTGTGCAAAAATTCTGGCAAAAGCGATCAACTGTCTTTCTCCCGTAAACGGTAATCCCTGCGGCAGATGTGCCGCTTGTCAAAGCATTGACAGCGAAAGCGCTACGGATGTTTTGGAAATGGACGCAGCTTCCAATAACGGTGTAGACGCCGTTCGCGCGATCCGTGATGAAGTTATCTACACGCCTTCGGGTCTCAAATATCGTGTGTATATCGTGGACGAGGTACACATGCTTTCGATCTCGGCGTTCAACGCGCTTCTCAAAACCTTGGAAGAACCGCCGGCGCATGTTGTGTTCATTCTGGCGACGACCGAGCTGCAAAAACTTCCGTCTACGATTATTTCGAGATGTCAGCGCTTCGATTTTCGACGTATTGCGACGCCTGTGATTGCAGACCGACTCTTATATATTGCGAACGCGGAAAAAATCGAGCTTTCCGAGGATGCGGCGCGTATTCTTGCCAAGCATGCGAACGGCGGTATGCGTGACGCGATCAGTTTGCTGGATCTTTGCAGCAGCAGCGGCGGCGTTTTAGATGCTGCACGCGTTGAAGAACTGCTGGGAATCAGCAGCACCGAAAGTATTCAAAAGCTTGCGGCTTCTGTCTTGGATGGCGATCTGTCGTATGTTTTTTCCACGATACAGAATATCTCATCTTCTTCCGTGGATATGGCGGTATTCTGGCAGGATATTCTTGCATTTTATCGGGATATGCTCGTGGTAAAAACTACAGCCGATCCCGCAGAGTATCTGGATAGCACCAAGGAGGAGATCGACCGCATCCGTGCGGTTGCCGAGAAGTATCCGTATGAGCGACTTCTCTATCATATCCGTATGCTTGATGATGCGCTGGTGCAGATGCAGCGGTCGGGAAGCACCAAGAGAATGATCGCTGAGTTGACTTTTATCAAAATGAGCGATCCTGCGCTCTCAGAGGAACCGTCGGCGCTTCTTGCGCGTATTGCTGCACTGGAACAGAAGATCGGTCTTTTGTCGATCGGCATGCCGATCACGGCTGCTCCCCGAGCGGAAACGGAAGTCCGAGAGAAAGCGCCTGTCTCCGAATCGGAAATGATTTCCCACAAAGAACCATATATTCCTGCGGTTAAAACAGAGGGAAAAAATGCGTCCGGTTTGCGGCAGCTGCCGTATTGGCTGGAGCTTGTAGAAAGTCTTTCTAAACAAAGCCGCAGTGCCATGGGACTTCGCGACGGATCAAAGGCGTATAAAGATGCGGAAAACGATCGCATTTTGATCAAGTTCGGAAACAGTTTTACTATGAAGCTGATGAGCGAGGACAGCGCAAAGCATGCGCTCGCTGCGATGATCTCAGCTCGTGAGGGAAGAGCATATAGCACGGACAAGCTTGTCTATGCTCTTGCCGATAAGCAAGAGCTTGCTAACGATGATTTATTGGATACACTGGAAGAATAAAAGGAGACGACCATGAGAGCAAATTACCCGAAGGGCATGGGTGGTGCCCAGAACATGAACAGCATGATGAAGCAGGTACAGAAGATGCAGGAGGACATGGCGACTCTGCAGGCGGACCTGGAAACCAGAGAATACGAAGTCAGCGCAGGCGGCGGCATGGTTACCGTAAAGATCAACGGCAAGCGCGAGATTTTGAATATTGATATTCAACCGGATATTGTGGATCCCGATGATATCGAAACGCTGTCCGATGTGATCACTGCTGCTGTCAATGAGGCAATTAAGAAGGTGGACACTACCGGCGAGAGTGAAATGTCGAAGATTACCGGCGGCATCAGCGTGCCGGGTATGTTCTGATAAAATTTACAGCTTGGAGCAGGTATGACTGAATATCTTCCGCCGCTTGAAAAATTGATTGAGCAGTTTCGCAAACTTCCCGGTGTCGGACGCAAAAGCGCGGTGCGCATGGCGTTTTCGGTTCTGGATCTGTCGGACGAGGCTGCGGCAACTTTTTCGAGCGCAATTACGGATGCAAAAAAGCAGATCCGACATTGCGAGATCTGCCATAACCTCTCTGTAGACGACGTTTGCCCGATCTGCTCGGATGACACGCGCGATCATTCACTGATCTGTGTTGTCGAGGATGCAAAGGCGATCCTCGCCTTTGAGAAAGTGCGCGGTTTTCGCGGTGTGTATCACGTGCTTGGCGGTGTTATTTCGCCGATCAACGGTATCACACCCGATAAGCTTGCGATTCTTGATCTTGTCAGACGTGTTAAGGACGGCGTAAAGGAAGTCATTATTGCGACCAACCCGACTGTCGAGGGGGAAACGACCGCGACATACATATCTTCGCTTTTAAAAAACACGGGTGTGACCGTCAGCCGACTTGCCTACGGTATTCCCGTCGGCGGTGATATCGAATATGCCGATGAAGTCACCCTTAACCGTGCAATCGAGGGAAGACGCGCGTTTTAAAAATATTATGTTTAAAAGAAGTCGGATGGCCTCAGCTATCCGACTTCTTTTTACTTTTTAAATAAGGGATGAAGTGTTTGATATCAAACAGATGTATTTTTGAAAATATCACATCACCGTTGCCGAGTGTGGTTGTGCGGCTGTTTGCATCTGCGATTTCTGTGGGGAATTTATTCAACACAAGCACGTTTACATCTTCCGCACGCAAATTTTTCCACGGTAAAGAAAGTTTGCTTTTTCGTTCCAGTTGACTTGCTGAGAGATCCTGCCGTTTGTTTTGCCGGCAAAGGACATACGCGACGCAACATAGCGTTCGATCACGTTTTCATTTTTTAAGTAGTGACGGATCTTGGTATTGTGGATCATCAAAACGACGATATTATGCTTTTTTTCATGCAGATCAAATGTAACATCGTATTTTCCGGGTATCCGAAAAAAGTTGGGAATATAGCTGCATTTTATATTATAGGCGCACGCCGAAATTGCCGTTTTTCGGATCTTTAAAATGACATAGATTCGATAGATGAAGCTATACATCAGTAAGATCGCGATGCAACATGCAATGCATATCAAAAGCGGAACGTTGCGGATCCCGCCGCCGCTGCTGCTTGGAACGAACAGTAAGCAAATTGCAAAGAAAGCGACAATTGCACATACAAGTTTTTTCATTTTCGCACGTTACTCCTCTGTGAGTTCGTACAACTGCAGGAGCCTGTCTTCGATAACGGTTTTGCGCTCATCCAGCTCGGCGGCGCGGATGTAGTCGCTTGCAGCATCGCCGTAGAGTTCATCCGTGACCGTGACGAGCTCTGCCTCCAGTTGTTCGATCTCTTTTTTATATGCAACGAGCTGCCGTTCGTTTTTTCGCTTGTCGGCGGCTTCTTTTTTCTTCTGGAGATAATCTTCCTTACTGCTTGTAGTTGCCGGAGCAGGGGATTCTTCCGCTTGCATGGCTGCTTCTGGGGAGAAAAGAAGTTCGCGCTGTGCGCGGTATGCCTCGTAAATATTTGCATCGTATGATGCGGGGGTAAATACAAACGTGGAAGTGGGAAAATCGGGCGGCAGGATCTCGATGATCTTGGTCGCCAATTTTTCAATGAAATAACGGTCGTGCGAAACGCAGACGATCGTACCCTCAAATGCACTCAGTGCATGCTCCAGCGCTTCGCGAGATGCAATATCCAAATGGTTGGTCGGCTCATCGAGAATCAATAGATTGACTTTGGAAAGAATCAATTTTGCCAGTGTGAGTCGTGCGCGTTCGCCGCCGCTAAGATCGGCGACCAGTTTTTGCGTGTCTTCGTAGGCAAACAAAAACAGGGCAAGCGTACTGCGGATATTATATTCTGTCAAGTTCGGATACGCGTTCCAAAGCTCGTCGAGCACAGTTGCTTTTTCGTCGAGGTTTTGATTTTCCTGATCGTAATACGCCGCCTTGATGTTTGTACCAAGTTCTACGGTTCCGCTTGTCGCGCTTTCTTTACCGACGATCAATTTCATCAATGTGGATTTTCCGCAACCGTTCGGTCCTGCAAAGAATACACGCTCGCCGCGCTGAATTAAAAAGGATAATTTTTCAAAAATCACCTTATCGCCAAAGTTTTTGGAAAGATTGTCTGCGATGATGACATCATTTCCGCCGGCAGGCGCATTCTGAAAGGCAAGACGGATGGATTTTAACTCGTCAGCAGGCTTCTCGACCTTATCCATGTGTTTAATATAGTTTTCTTTTGCACGGATGGTGACGAAGTTGTGCTCCTGCCCCCAGCGGCGCTGCTGTTCGATCATCGCTTCAACACGTGCTATCTCCTTTTGCTGGAGATTATATTTTTTGAGATCCGCTTCACGTGCTTCCTCACGCAGTTTTTGCGCAGTGGTGTAGTTGCCGTTATAGAGCTTGGCGCTTTGACGCTCAATGTGCAGGGTCTTGTTGGTTACGCGATCGAGAAAATAACGGTCGTGCGAAATGACCATAACGGTGTTTTTATATGCCGCCAAAAAAGTTTCGAGCCATTGGATGGTTTCCACATCCAAATGGTTGGTCGGTTCGTCCAACATTAAAATATCCGGCTCGGACGCAAGCAGTCTCGCCAATGCAAGGCGCGTACGCTGACCACCGCTCAGCTTCGTTACGGGCAGCGCCATCATATTGTCGTCAAAGCCCATCTTGGCCAAAATGCTTTTGCATTTTCCGCGGAAATACTGCCCGCCGTCGGCAGCAAAGCTGACGTTGAGATCGCTGAATTCGGATGTTAAGCGGATATAAGATTCAGAGCCGGTGTCAGTTCGGTGCGAAAGCTCTTTTTCAAGATCCGCAAGACGCTTTTCAGCTTGCAACAGCTTTGGAAATGCGAGATACATGTGCTCCAGCGCACTCTCGCCGCCGACTTCTTTGCTGAGATCGGCATTCTGCTCTAAAATGCCGATGCTTTTCCCCTTTGAAATATAGACGGCACCGCTGTCCGCAGTGTATTCACCTGTTAAAATACGAAAAAGAGATGTCTTACCGGCGCCGTTGACACCGATGACACCCAGGCGATCGCCTTCGTTGATCGAAAAAGATATATTCTCTAAAACCGTAACTGTTCCAAAATGTAAGGACAGATCGGTTGCACTCAAAATAATCATAGTATCACTCGCTTATACAATAATACAAGTATTGTATCATAAATAGATGCAAGTGTCAAATATAGAAATATTTTCGTTTATATTTTCCTTACAAACGCAAAAACTATGAACACAGAATTCAAAGGAGGAAAAAGGCATGCAGAAGAAGAAAACAACCAATATGACAACCGCAGCAATCACGGCAGTGATGATGGGAGCCGCAGTGGGCATGATGGCAAAGGGAATGTTTGCGCCTAAAAAGCGCAAGATCGCTAAGACTGCAGGAAAAGCACTGGACGCGGTCGGCGAGGTCATGCAGAGCGTTTCGTCGTATCTGCATTAACGTAAAGCTATGTAAAAAGGACGATGGTTGCCCATCGTCCTTTTGTACTTAAAATTAGCCGAGTCTCTTCTCGAGAGCAGCAAGCTCGTCGTGAAGCTCTGCGGGAACATGATCGCCGATCTGAGCGTAGAACTCGCGGATGTTTGCAACATCTTCTTTCCAAGATGCAACATCAACGGTGAGCAGTTCCTTGATGGTGTCAACGGTGATGCCGTCGAGACCCTCGATGTTGATGTCTTCAGCCTTCGGAACATAACCGATTGCGGTTTCAACAGCGTCAACTTCGCCTGCGCAGCGAGCGAGAATCCAAAGAAGAACGCGCATGTTGTCGCCGAAGCCGGGCCAAATGAAGTTACCTTCATCGTCGGTGCGGAACCAGTTAACGTTGAAGATCTTAGGCGCATTGGGGATCTTCTTGCCCATCTCGAGCCAGTGTGCAAAGTAGTCGCCCATGTTGTAACCAACGAACGGACGCATTGCCATAGGATCGCGGCGAACTACGCCGACAGCACCTGCAGCAGCTGCAGTGGTCTCGGAAGCCATGATGGAACCAACGAAGGTACCATGCTGCCAGCCGAAGGACTGGTATACCAGGGGAGCAGTCTTTGCACGGCGACCGCCGAATACGATCGCGCTGATCGGAACGCCGGCGGGATTGTTGAACTCGGAAGAGATGCAGGGGCAGTTGGTAGCCATTGCAGTGAAACGGGAGTTAGGATGCGCACCGCAGGTAGACTTGTCCTTCTTGTCGTACTTGGTGCAGTCCCACTTGTTGCCCTTCCAGTCGATAGCGTTCTTGGGAGGATTGTTGTTGAGACCTTCCCACCAAATGGTGTTGTTGTCGAGATCGTGTACCACGTTCGTGAAGATGGTGTTCTTCATGGTGGTGTGGAGAGCGTTGGGGTTGGACTTCTCGTTGGTACCGGGAGCTACGCCGAAGAAGCCGTTCTCGGGGTTGACTGCCCAGAGTCTGCCGTCCTTGCCGACGCGGAGCCATGCGATATCATCGCCTACGCACCAAACCTTGTAGCCGAGGTTCTTGTATACTGCCGGAGGAATGAGCATTGCGAGGTTGGTCTTACCGCATGCGGACGGGAATGCAGCGGAAATGTACTTAACTTCGCCGTTAGGATACTCAACGCCGAGGATGAGCATGTGCTCAGCCATCCAGCCTTCTTTTCTGCCGAGGTAGGAAGCGATACGCAGAGCGAAGCACTTCTTACCGAGCAGAACGTTTCCGCCGTAACCGGAGTTGATGGACCAGATGGTGTTGTCCTGCGGGAAGTGGCAGATGTAACGGTTCTCCTCATCGATATCTGCTCTTGCATGCAGACCCTTGATGAAGTCAGCGCTGTCGCCGAGAGCTTCCAGAACGTTGTTGCCAACGCGGGTCATGATCAGCATGTTGAGAACGACGTAGATGGAGTCGGTCAGCTCAATGCCGTACTTAGCGAAGTCAGAGCCAACGATACCCATGGAGTAGGGAATAACGTACATGGTACGACCCTTCATGGAACCGGTGTAGAGCTTGGAGAGCTTAGCATAGCACTCGCCGGGCTCCATCCAGTTGTTGATGTTGCCTGCCTCTTCCTTGGTAGGAGTGCAGATGAAGGTTCTGTTTTCTACACGTGCAACGTCGTTGATTGCAGTTCTGTGCAGATAGCAGTTCGGAAGCTTTTCCTGATCGAGCTTAATGATCTCGCCGGTAGAGCAAGCCTCTGCGCGCAGAGCTTCTGCCTGCTCCTCAGAGCCGTCGATCCAAACGATCTTGTCAGGCTGCGTCATAGCAGCCATTTCGTCGATCCACTTAGTAACATGAATGTTGTTTGTCATGGTTTTTTCTCCTATAAAATTTTATGTATTTTTTAATTTTATTTGTTAAAAACACAATTTTTCCCTAATAATAATGTACCATGAATTTGTCAAATTTGCAATAGCAAAAAACAAAAAAATGAAAATTTAACAAGACGTCAAAAAAGCTTCACAGAATGAACAAATTTTTCGGCATTTTCAATGAGTGATAAATGAAATAACCACCGCTTGGCACGGTGGTTATTTCGGATACTTAATACTTTTGGATAGAGTACCGCTGATTGAGTATTTGCCAGAGTACAGGTGCATCGTACTCCAGCGACATAATATTTACGCCTCCGAGTCCCAGCGCATCGAGCAGATCCAGCTTTTCGGAGAATGAGCGTGCATCCTCGTAATGCATGATGTGTCGTTCACTGTTTTTGCGCGTGTTATCATTGTATCGTATAAACGGCGTGTGCGTATTTTCGTCGTATTCTGCTGTGATATGATGCTTTTGCGTTAGCAGGAGACCGTTTACAGCGCTTTGAATCTGTTTGCGATATCCGTTTCCCATTCCTGCATAATCCACACCGAAGGTAGGGATTCCAAGCAGGATTTTTTCTTTGTTGTGCAGGATAATGTCGCTGTTCAATGCTTCTTGCAGTTTGTTGAGCGGAGCTGCAGGGGCTGCTGTGGCGTCATCATCCCAAATATAGCTCCACAGCGGCACCAAGGATGCGATATCAACAATGTTTTCTTCGTTTGCGTCAAAGCTGTCTATCGGAAACAATGGTGAAGTACAGATGAGCTCGTTTTCGCTGCATACCCCTTGCAGAGCAAGCAGCATATCCACAAAGCGATAGCCGCTCGGCGTGTCCAGTCCGGCGGCACTGACCTCGATTCCCGAGAAGCCGTTTTCTTTTGCGGCTTGAACCGCACTTTGAATGAATTTTTCTGTTGATACGGGCGAATCGAGAAGTCGGGCTATGCAATCTCCGCTCCATTTTCCGCGTTCGTTTGTGCAATCAAGCGAGAGCAGCGGCAGGGCGCGGTATTTTTTTGCCATGGAGACTATGGGAGCAGCATGGGGCAGCACAGTAACATTCCCATCGTCAATACGAGTCGAATATTGTACGATGAGCGCAGAAATGTATGGAAGATATTTTTCAATCTTATCTAAAGCGGCATCTCCTGTGTATGCTGCAACGATCAGAGACCGCGTGTTTGGTCGGTCATAGGAAAGATTCAGCGTTTGCGACGGCATGAGCTTTCCGCTGTGCACCTGGGGATTATTTTGCAGAATGGATAGAACGCTGATGTTGTTTTCTTTGGCAATACTGTCGAGTGTATCCCCGCCTCGAACGGAGCAAGTCTTGGACGGACGGGAAATGATCAGCGTTTGTCCGGGGACCAATGCCTGCGTGGGATTCAAAAAGTTGTCGGTGATGATGCGGGCTTCCGGAATTCCGTATTGCTTGGAAAGGGAGTAAATCGTGTCGCTTGACATAACGGTATGGATAATCATAATGCACCTCAAAATATGTTTTCTATCAGTATATGCAACTATAAAAAATGAATTCTTTTTTTGGAAAAAGAATGAAGGAGCAAAATCTGTTCATACTAAATGTATCATCATTTGCGGGAGGATAGCGTGAAAGTTTAATTTACAATATGTTTTGCATGGATTATTTCACGCCTGAACTTCTCGCAAAATGGGACCTGAACCCATTTTGCCGCACAAAGTGCGGTGCCGAGGATTTCATTTTACGATTTGTGCCGCCGCTTGGCGGCGGAATGGAGATTATTATGAGTAAAATAAACATTGTAAAGATTTGTGGAAGAGAGATTCTGGATTCTCGCGGGAATCCTACGGTAGAAGCTACGGTTTTGCTGAGTGACGGATCGGTGGGCACTGCCAGCGTTCCTTCGGGCGCCTCTACGGGCATATATGAAGCACACGAGCTTCGCGATACGACCAGTGCGCGATATGGCGGAAAAGGAGTCCTGGAAGCGGTCTGCAATATCCAAAAAAAAATTCAGCCTGCGCTGGTAGGCGTATCTATCTATGAGCAGCATGAGATAGATACGATCATGCGCGAGATAGATGCTACCGATAACAAATCGAGACTGGGAGCTAATGCGATTTTAGCCGTTTCGATGGCATGCGCGCGTGCAGGTGCTTGCTCCTATCACATGCCGCTGTTTAAATACATCGGCGGCGTGTCGGCGCAGAGACTTCCTATCCCCATGATGAATATTCTGAACGGTGGTGCTCATGCTTCCAATAATGTAGACATTCAAGAATTTATGATCCTGCCGATCGGTGCACATACATTTTCCGATGCGCTTCGTATCGGTGCAGAAATCTATCACGCGTTGGGCGGGATTTTAAAGAAAAAGGGAATGCATACGGCAGTGGGCGATGAAGGCGGCTATGCTCCGAGTCTTGATGGCGACGAGGATGCGATCCGGCTTATTTGTGAGGCGATCGATGCGGCGGGGTATGATACAGATACTGTAAAGATTGCTTTGGATGCCGCGAGCAGCGAATGGTATGCAGACGGCGTATACAAACTGCCAAAACGCGGCGTAACTATGCAGACGGACGCGTTGATCGATTATTTTGCAGCTTTAGCGCAAAAGTATCCGATCTATTCTATCGAAGATGGGTTGGACCAATCGGATTTTGAAGGGTGGACAAAACTGACGAAGCGAATGGGGGATCAGGTGATGCTGGTTGGAGACGATTTGTTCGTTACCAATACCAAACGGCTGAAAAAAGGAATGGCTTCGGGTGCGGCGAATGCAATTTTGATCAAGCCGAATCAAATCGGCACCGTAAGCGAAACATTAGACGTGATCGTAACCGCAAAATCCAACGGATATAAGTATATTCTTTCACACCGTTCCGGCGAAACCGAGGATACCACCATTGCGGATCTGTCTGTTGGAACAAATTCTCCGTTTATCAAGACGGGAGCACCTTGCCGCAGTGAACGTGTGGCGAAATATAATCGTTTGCTTAGAATTGAAAGCTCGCTGAACAGCGGTGCGGTATACGGTATATAAGAAAGATCAAAATAAAACCGCCGTGCTCGGCGGCGGTTTTATTTTGGAAAACATTGAAAAAAGTGTTGACAAATCGATTTTTGTGTGCTATTATATCTAAGTGCTGGAAACGCCCCTGTAGCTCAGCCGGTAGAGCACATGACTTTTAATCATGGTGTCCGGAGTTCGATTCTCCGCAGGAGCACCAACGGGATTGCTACGGCAATCCCGTTTTTTTATTTAAAAATATGCCGCCGTAAGCGGCGGATTGGAGATTAAAATGAAACTTGGTATTGTCGGTTTGCCGAATGTCGGCAAGAGCACGCTGTTTAACGCTTTAACAAATGCCGGTGCACAATCCGCAAACTATCCGTTTTGTACCATCGATCCGAATGTAGGTATCGTTACCGTACCGGACAAGCGCTTGGATGTGCTTGCAGAAATGTACAATCCTGAGAAATATACGCCCGCCGTGATCGAATTCGTAGATATCGCGGGTTTGGTTCGCGGTGCCTCCAAAGGTGAAGGTCTCGGAAACAAGTTCCTTTCGCACATTCGTGAGGTGGATGCGATCGTACATGTTGTGCGCTGCTTTGAGGATGAAAATATCATCCATGTAGACGGCGGCATCGATCCGCTCCGTGATGTGGAGACCATCAACTTGGAGCTTATCTTCTCGGACATTGAAATGCTGGAGCGCCGCATTGATCGCGTGAAGAAGGCAATGAAAGGTGATAAATCGCTTGCTGCGGAAGTAGAAGTGCTGGAAAAAGTTAAGGCGACGCTCGAAGATGGTAAATGCGCAAGAACGTTAGAGCTGACCGAGGACGAGCGAGCACTGCTCGGCGATTCGCAGCTGCTGACGATCAAGCCTGTGATCTATGTTGCCAATATCAGCGAGGATGAGATCGGCGGTGACCTTTCCGGAAATGCCGGTTATCAGAAGTTGAAAGAATTTGCCGCAACGGAAAAATCCGAAATTATTGCCGTCTGCGCAGGTATCGAGGCAGAGATCTCGGAGCTGGAGGGCGAAGAGAAAAAGGCATTTTTGAATGACCTTGGTATTGAAGAAAGCGGTCTTGATCGCTTGATTGCTGCAAGTTATAAGCTGCTCGGCTTGATCAGTTATCTGACTGCAGGTCCGCAGGAGGTGCGTGCTTGGACGATCACCAAGGGCACTAAGGCGCCGCAGGCTGCAGGTAAGATTCACAGCGACTTTGAACGTGGCTTTATTCGCGCAGAGGTTGTGGCGTTTGATGACCTCGTCAAAGAGGGAAGCATGGCTGCCGCCAAGGAAAAAGGACTTGTTCGCAGCGAAGGCAAGGAATATGTCGTCGCTGACGGCGATATCGTACTGTTCAGATTTAATGTGTAATAATAAAAGGTCTGCCCTGAGGCAGACCTCAGACTGCTGACAAAAAAGGGGCAGAACAAGAGTTCTGGCTCAGACTACTGACAAAAAAGGTTCAGAACAAGAGTTCTGGACCTTTTTTAACGAAAAAAATATGGTATAATAGAGGAGAAGAAAGCGAATAGGAGCAAGGCGAGATGTATACGGAAAGAAAAAGCAAGCAAAACAGAATAGAAATGGTAATGTTGGAAGAATTGGTGCCGCAAGAACACT
>JAFTOT010000021.1 GCA_017463665.1 Clostridia bacterium
CATGAACCATAGTAAAACGGCGCGTCGGGGACGTCGCGCCCTACGGGAGTTGTTAGTCGTTACTCTGCTAAACATACCATCCTATTCACCAAAAAATAAACGCACAAGCGTCCATTCGGATGCTTGTGCGTTTGCTTTTTCTTTACAATACCTTCGACAAAAAGTCTTTGAGCCTTGGGTTTTTGGGGTTGCCGAAGAATTCTTCGGGGGGAGCTTCTTCTAAGATCTTGCCCTCGTCAATAAAGATGACGCGGTTGGCGACCTCGCGGGCGAAGCCCATTTCATGGGTGACGATGACCATGGTCAGTCCTTCTTTCGCGAGCGACTTCATCAGGTCGAGAACCTCGCCTACCATTTCGGGGTCGAGCGCGGAGGTGGGCTCGTCAAACAGGATCACATCGGGGTTCATTGCCATGGCGCGGACGATCGCTACACGCTGCTTCTGCCCGCCGGAGAGGGTAGAGGGGTAGACATTCGCCTTGTCCTCAAGTCCGATGCGGCGCAGCAGGCGCATTGCGTTTTCACGCGCCTCCTCGACGATCTGCGTCTTGGTAGTCGTGATCTCGATCTTGTCTTTGTGGAAGAGATTATGCCGCTTTGCACGGCGCAGTTCGGTTTTGCCGATGTGCACGGGTGCGAGCATGATGTTTTGCAAAACGGTCTTGTTGTTGAACAGGTTGAACTGCTGGAATACCATACCCATCTTGCGGCGGTGGAGGTTGATGTCTACATGCATATCCGCAATGTTGACACCACCGAAAATGATCTGACCGCCCGTGGGATCTTCCATACAGTTGAGACAGCGTAAAAACGTGCTCTTACCGCTGCCCGAGGGACCGATCACGCAGACGATATCGCCCTTGTTGATCGTGATGTCGATGCCTCGCAGCACCTCGACTTTGCCAAAGCTCTTTTGCAGGTTAATTACGTCTATCACTTCTGCGCAGCCCCCTTTCCATCAATTTGATGCCAAGCGAGATGAGTACAACGAGCACGATATAGATGAGCGCCATGACGAGATAGGGCACCATGAATTCATAGGAGTTTGTACCGATCATGTTGAATGCCTTATACAGGTCGGAGGCACCGACGAAGGATACGATGGAGGTCTCCTTGATCAGCGTGATAAACTCGTTGCCGAGCGTGGGCAGGATGTTTTTGACAGCCTGCGGAATGACGATGTGGATCATGGTCGTGCCGAATGTCAGACCGACGGCGCGTCCCGCCTCCATCTGACCGCCGTCCACCGATTGAATGCCGCTGCGCATGATCTCGGAGATATACGCGCCGCTGTTCAGACCGAAGACGATGACCGCGACGTACAGGCTGGACATGTGCACGCCCATCAGGGGCAGAAGCACGTAGTAAAAGACCAGAAGCTGCACGACCATCGGCGTACCGCGGAAGAGACCGACATAGAACGAGCAGATCGCGTCGAGCACCTTCGGAAGCGTCTTATATTTCGGCAGTACACGCACGGTTGCGATGAGCGTACCGATCACGATACCGATGATCAGACCGACCACGGCGATGATCAGAGTGTTCTTTAAGCCCTCGAGCACGGAAACATAGCCGCCGTTGTCGATAAAGGCGGTTATAAATGTGTCTACTTTTTTAGAAAAACTTCCCATTTGTACCTTTCTCAAAAACACACAAACTCTCCCGACCTATGATCGGGAGAGCAGGGTGCATCGTATGTAATTTTGTACGATCAGTTCATTGCATTGTATGCATCTGCGATGCATGTCGCAGGAGCGGAGTCGATGATCACGAAGTTGATGTTGCCGTTGATCAGGTCGTTTACTGCGAGAGAGCCGTTTGCATAACCCTTGCACTCGGTCTTGAAGCCGTCAAAGCCCCAGTCTGCGTCGCCCTGTACATAGAACTGACCGGTGGTGCCGTTCTGTACGCCGATCTTTACGGTGTTGTCGTAGCCGTTCAGGATGGCGGTTACATCGTCAGCGGTCTTGCAAGCATCGAAGGTGGTGTCATCCGCCTTGACGATCAGCTTCTGTGCTGCGTTATAGTAGGACTTGGAGAAGGTTACGTGCTCCTCGCGGTCGGGCTTAACGGTCAGACCTGCCATTGCGATGTCGCACTTCTGCTGACCGACGGAAAGGCAAACTGCGTCAAAGTCCATGTTGCTGATGACCAGCTCCATGCCGAGCTCTTCTGCGAGCAGAGCAGCGATCTCCATGTCGATGCCGTAGTAGGTGGAACCGCCGTCGTTGGTGTACTCAAAGGGCTCGAATGCTGCGTTGGTCGCAACGACCAACTGCTGGTCAGCCTTAGATGCGTCGAGCGCTGCGGACTTTACTCCAACGGGCTCGCCGTCGCCGAAGTAGTGGTTGCAGATGTCGTCAAACGTGCCGTCTGCCATGATCTTGTCGATGAAAGTGTTTACTTTCTCGAGCAGCTCGGGCTGGGTCTTATCCACGCCGAACGCGTACTCTTCCTGGGTGAGCTCAATGTCGATGACCTTTACACCTGCGGATGCCTTGGAGCAGGACGCAAATGCGCATACCAGCATCAGCGATGCAAGGATAAGGGACAGGATCTTTTTCATGATGTTTTCCTCTTTTCGTATTTCGGCGTATGCCGATTTTTTATTGATGGCATAATTATACACCGTATCGGCGCAAATGTCAAGGGCTATTTTGAATAAAAATTTATTTTATTGCATAAAAATACGTTCAACGTGGAAATTTATGCATGATTTACCGCTCGGCTTCGATAATGCCGTCTTTTACCGTCAGCTTACAGATGCGTGCGGTGCGGCGTTCGGCTGCTTTGTCAGCGGGATCGCGCACAATGTCTCTGCCGTGGTAGATCGCGTAATACTGCCCGTCAAGCTTGATCACGCTGTGGTGACCGACGCCTTCTTCTGTCTCATTTTTAATCATGGTCGGATCCCATTTGCCGTCCAGTGTGTGCTTGAGGAAGTCCGCTTTTGTGAGGTCTTCCTCGTTGGATCTTGCCGCCGCATAGCCGATGTGGTAGGTCTCGTTTTCAAAGCAGGCACCGCTGAACATGACGTACTGCCACTCGCCCTCGCGGAACCAAAAAGGTCCTTCGATCGTGTGCCAGTCCTTGCCGTCGCCGAAGCGGTTGCGCTTGAAGATCTCCTCATCAAAGGAGGGAACGATCACCTCGCGGCGCAGTCCCGCAGGCGTTTCGGGGTCGAGCAGCTTATCTACAAAGATACGTGTGCCCACGCGGTCACACTCGGTGTTGTCCTCCGCGTACCACAGGAAAAGTCCCGCCTTGGTTTCTACGACATGCGCGTCGATCGAGAAGCGGTCAAACAAACATTTTGCATGGGTAAAGGGACCGAGCGGGGTGTCTGCCGAAGCAACGTGCAGAAACTGGAAGCGGTCGTTGTCTTGACAGGAGAAATAGAGGTAATACTTGCCGCCGACCTTGGCAATGCAGGGCGCCCAGTACTGTGTTTTGCCGTCTACCGTGCAGACGATGCCTTCGTAATGCCACGTGCCGAATACATCGTCTGTGGAGTAGGCTTCCACACCGTTTGCTGCAGTGACATAGAGATAGAATGTCCCGTTGTCCCGAAAGATAAAAGGATCGGGCTGTGCTTTGCCCGTGATGTCGAATGTAAGCTTCAAGTGGATGCTCCTTTCACGTGTTGATCATAACACTTTCATTATAGCAATCGTTTTTGCAATGCGCAAGACAAAATTGATATGCCAAGCGGACAAAATTTAGTGTGCATTGTCATTGTATCGCCGAAAACGACGGCAGACTTCGTGAAAAATGCCCCTTTACACTGCGGAATTTACATGCTATAATACAAAGCTGTGTTATGAACGAGGTACTATATATGAATATGAAAAGAAGAAATTCCGTATGGTCGATCCTGTTGCCGCTGTTTTACAGTGCGCTGGTCGGTGCACTGGTCGGCGCGGTGGTCGTAGTATTTAAACTTTGCGCTAAGGTCGTTATCGCATGTTCCGAGGAGATGTATGCCGCTGTCGCAGAGCAGTGGTGGATCGCACCGCTGCTTCTGGCGGCATTCGCCTTGATCGCGGTGGTGTCCTCCTTGGTCTATAAGAAGGTGCCGAATGCGCGCGGCGGCGGTATCCCCACCTCGATCGGTATCGTTCGCGGACTCATTCGGTTTCACTGGGTTAAAAATCTGATCGCGGTCTTCGGTCTTTCGCTCTCCGGCTTCTTTGTCGGTGTGCCGCTCGGTACAGAGGGACCCAGCGTGCAGATCGGTACGACGATCGGCAGAGGTGTGACGCGCATTTTTGCCAAAAAGCATCCCGCGGGTGACCGCTATTTGATGACGGGCGGCGCGTGCGCCGGCTTTACCACGGCGACGGGCGCACCGATCTCGGGCATCATGTTCGCGCTGGAGGAGGCGCACCAGTGCATTTCGCCGATGATCCTGATGGTGGCGACTGTTTCCGTGATGTTTTCCAAGATCGTCTCGGATCTGCTCTCGCCGCTCCTCGGCGTGTCCACGACGCTCTTTGAAGCGATGGTACCGGTGACGCTTACGGCTGCCGACCTCTGGCTGCCTGCGCTGATCGGCATTGTTGTCGGTCTGTTTTCGGTCGCGTTCTTGAAGTATTACACGCTGTTGCAGGAATTCTGGAGCAAAAAGCTTCGCAAGATTCCCGCGCTTGGCAAGATCCTGATCGTTTTTGCGCTGACCTTTGTGTTCGGCATGCTGTCGTATTCCAACATATCCACGGGACATGAACTGATGGTGCATCTTTTCCGCGAGGGCGGCATCTGGTATCTGCTGCTCCTTTGCCTTGCGGTGCGCTCCACACTGATGATCCTCGCCAGCAGCAGCGGTATCACGGGCGGACTTTTTCTGCCGCTGATGTCGCTCGGTGCACTGGTTGCGGCATTGCTGGCGGTAGTGCTGCACGCGCTGGGACTTAGCACCGAGTATTATTCGATCATTATGATCCTCGGCATCACCGCCTGCCTTGCGGGTATGATGAAGATGCCGGTTACCGCAATGGTGTTTGCACTGGAAGCGCTCTTTGCTTCGAGCAATGTGCTGCCCGTGATCATCGCGGCGCTGCTTTCGTATGTTGTCACCGAGCTCTTTGAGGTGCACTCCATCACCGACAGCGTCCTGCACAATCGCATCCGCGATCAGCACGGCGATGTAAAGCCTGCGGTATACGACGGCTTTATCACGGTAAAAGAAGGATCGTTTGCCGTCGGCAAGCAGATCCGCGATATCCTTTGGCCGAATAACCTGTTCGTACTTTCGATCAAGCGCGCCCGGCAGAGCGGTGCCGTTGTAGACGAGCACGGCGAGAAGTATCTGCACGTGGGCGACGAGCTGCACGTGCGCTATGCCACCTATGACCGCGCCGCCACCCGCGAGGAGCTCTCCTCCATCGTCGGCTCCCAAAAGTACGCGGAAGAAAATGTGGAGAAAGTATAGAGATAGATAGAGATAGATAAGCAAAAGTCCCAAGCCGTCGGCTTGGGACTTTTGCTGTGAAGGATGGGGCTAACGGTGAAGCAAATAAATTTCGCCCGCGTCATCCTGCGGCGCCGTTCTACTGCCCGAATATGCAATGCTTGCATGCATTGCAGCATAGCATGGCTTTTTCCCTGTCAACTTTATATTCTGGCAGGGCGTCGGGACGGATGCATTTGTTTGCAATCATTTGTATATAAAAAGCGAGGCGCACATGGAAACCTCGCTCTACAGGTATTGTATGATTAGAATATGCCATATTATGGTATGCGTCAAGGAGATTTTTAAAAACTTGTAGGCGATCGTGCGGCTGACAACATTTTTGACAACATCTGAGCGTGTTTATGTATGATTTATGACGAGAAATAAAAGAGCATAAAATGCGAAAACCCTTGCAAACACTGGGTTTGCAAGGGTTTTGCTTGGCGCAGAAGGAGAGATTTGAACTCTCGCGCCGGTTACCCGACCTACACCCTTAGCAGGGGCGCCTCTTCACCACTTGAGTACTTCTGCAATCTGCGCATTGGGTGATCAACACGCACATTTAATTATACATATCGTGACCAGCTTTGTCAAGTCTTTTTTGAAAAATAAAAAAGAAAAAGCGGAAAGCTTTTTAAAAACTTTCCGCTTTACGCATGTTTACCAATGGAATCGCGCGTACTGGTAATCGACGAGCGAATCTTTGCCCACGCCGCTCGGAAGGAGCTGCGGGGTGACGGTGGGACCGTAGATCTCCAGAATGTCGGCGCCGCCGTTTGGATCCTTGACGAATCGGATACGGTCGATGCAGGTCAAAAGCGGGCGCGTGACGGTGGGGGAGAAGTTGCGCAGGTAGGCGATAAAATGCTCCGAGCCGTCGGGCGAGACAAAGACGGTCGATGCGCCTACGCCGAACGCCTGGTCATTGGAGACAAGGATCGGGTTGTAGGCATACTTGGTATACGTGCCGAGCGGACTCTTCGCCGTAGCGTAGCCTGTGCCGTAGGTGGAATTGTAGTTGCCGCCCGAGTAGAGCAGGTAGTAAAGTCCGTTGTGCTTGACGATAAAGCCGCACTCGACAACGGATGCCTTTGCATTCTCCCATTCCTCTGTGGGGGTGAGCAGCAGTGTTTCGGTCGAGAGGTCAATGGTCGCCTTGCCGCCGTTCAGCGTGATCTTCGCGCCGTAGAGCTTGTTGCCGCCCGTGGTGCGTGCGTAGATCAAGTAGACCTGTCCGTCCTCGTCCACAAACGGCTGACCGCCGATGAAGTTGCTGTCGTTTGTCAAAGCGGTCTTCGCGGCGTTCTTGAAAGGACCGTTCGGCGCGGTCGCCGAAGCATATGCCGTGACCGAGGTGCCGAGCGAGGTGGATTTTGCCATGTAGAACAGATAGTAGTGATCGCCGTACTTTACGATGTTTGCCGCCTTGTACACGCCGTCGCCGAACGCGTCGCCGTGTGCGAGGACGAATCCCTCGTCTTTCCACGTCTTAAAATCCGTGGTGGAGTAGCACTGCACGCCCTTGTTCTGCGTGGACGAACGGGTGCCGTAGAAATAGTACACGCCGTCCTCATAGAACACCTCGGGATCGGTGAACTGCTCGAAAATGTGATTGGTATAGCGATCTTCTGCGGCGGGAACTGTTTGCGCAAGGCAGACAGGCAGCGATGCGACAGCGTTTTCGGTATAGAGACCGACTGTGTCACCGACTTTTTCCAGCGACAGGTCAAAATCGGGGTATGCCGCCACGACAAGCGGGTTGTCCTCGAAATAGAGCTGCACGGCGTTTGCATCCGTGCTCGCCCCGTAGGTCACGCGGATGCGTGCTGTGTCGGAGAGCAGGTGCAGATTTTTCTCTGCGACTACGCGGTATGCGCCGTCGGTCACGCGGTAGAGCGCAAGTGTACCCGCAGCGGTGTTTGCCTCAAAATAGTAGCCGCTGATCTTGTGCAGATCCTCAACCGCGCTGCAGCCGAAGTAGAGTCCGACAACGGCGTTGTCTTTTAGTGAGACATCCGAGTAGAGCGAATATGCGGCATCGGTTACGGTGCCGAGGGCAAAGCCCTTTTCGATCTGCTGATTCTTGACGGACGCGCCGCCGTAGAGCTGCAGCGTATCGGAAATGCGGTTTTCACCGACCGCACGCGCGAGTGCAGTCTCTCCGCGTACAACGGCATGCAGAATGCGCAGGCAATCTGCCGTGGTGATCTTGCCGTCGCCGTTGATATCGGCAGCAGCGGCGTATTCACCGCTCGTTGTCATGCGGAGCGCGGCAATGACATCGACCAAGGTGATCTTACCGTCCTTGTTCAGGTCGCCGCCCTGTGCGGTTTCCATGGTGAGAACGGTCTTTTTGGCAGTACCCGAAGCGGACATATCCCGATCATGCAGTGTGCCGACCGCCGTGGCGGGCAGCTTGGCTGCTGCGGCAGCCGCGATGGCTGCGGTGTCGGCAGCTTGCAGATCGTCTGCTTGGGCATCGGTCAGCACCTTCTTTGGGATAATACCGGTTGTCACGGAGCCGGTTGCGATGACATTGGCACTCATGCTGCCGGAAACTTTTCCGCTTCCGGTGGTAGCCGCCTTGAGCGTATCGGTGAAGATGTTAAAGGTCAGGCTTCCCCCGATCTCACCGCCGCGGCTGCCCTGAATACCCGAGGTGAAATGACCGCCGTAGACCGAGATGGTGACATCTCCCGTGATGGATGCCGTCGTAGCACCGCTGACCTTGGAGGAGAAGTAGCCGTCGTAGATATAGAGGTTTGCATTGCCGTCCACGGCGACATCGCCGCCGAGGTCGAACAGATTGGTAAAGGTGCCGCCGCGAACAACGACGGTGACGTCACCCGTCTGCACGGCAGAGCTCGTGCCGCGTGCACCGCCGCGGATACGGTACCAGCTGCCGCTGCAGATCTCCAGATAAGTTCCGTCGGCAGCCACAGCGCCCGAATGTCCTGCGGTGATACCGGGGAGCGTTGCGCTGCTGCCGCCCGCTGTAACGGTCAGCCCCTCACCGAAGCAGGCGTAGTTTCCGGAGCAGATGAAAACCAAATTTTTGGCGGTGGTGACGATCTTCAAATTCTCGAATTTTACGGCACTGCTCAGCAGAATGTTGCCGCCCATGTAGATCGCCGCGCTTTTTTCGGGAGCGGAGCTGACGGTGATCAGACCGTCTGCGGCGGGGAGCTCGGTCGAGGTCGAGAGCTGAACCGTGTCGTTCAGATACACGGTACCGCCGCTCGGCAGTGCGCGGAATGCAGCGTAGAGCGTTTTGAGCGGGGCATCCGCGGTACCCGCCGCGCTGTCGTTGCCAAAGCCCGATACATAGACGGTCGGTTCCTCCGCTGCGGTCGCGGCAAAGCAAAGTATACTTGCGAGAAGGATGCATAGTAAAAGAAAACTCTTTTTCATGTGTATAGCGCTCCTGTTCTTTCTGTAAGGATATTTTAACAATACAAATATACCATACCCCAGAATAATTTGCAATCGGACGGGATCATTCACCTAAAAAAGTATTGAAACAGTCGGATTTTTTGTATATTAGTTTAAAAGATCTCAGCCGCAACAAAAATGCAGCCGCAACTTTCGTTCTATGGTAAAGGATTGTTTAGGTGGATTATGGATACATCATAGTACTTTGTAACAACTAAAAGTTTACAAAGCGGATCCGCGAGATCCGAACGGCATAGCCGTGAACCCCCAAAGCTCGGCAAGCTCACTTTGGGGAACCCCGTCGCCGTTCGCCCTACGGGTTTCGACTTCGCTGCGCTCCGACGGGGATGACGCGCGGAGGGAGCATATAAAGTTTTAGTTGTTACAAAGTAATAGGGGCGACTGCCGAATCGCCCGAAAAGCAATGGTGCGATGTTGGCATAGATCTCCCCGCAAGATCGCAACGCTGTCGCTCAAGGATGTCAAGCGGGGGATGTTGTGAGGCAAAAAATGTTGCTTATCGCATTTTGCTTAAACCCGCCCTGTCATCCTCAGAGTATAAGGAACCGAAGGTTCCTATTGTATCAGGCAGTGCCTGATACAAGCGCAGCGGAACGAAGGATCTCGGGCGAAGATGTTCGTAACAGATGCGCGCAATGCGGCGCCGAGCAGTGCTTTCACATCGGTCACGGTCACTCTGCCGTCGCCGTTGAGGTCACCGCACGCGGAGACGGACGCGGTCTGCTTGCTCGCTTCCCCCGATGCGGTGACATTGCGCTCCGCGAAGGGGATCGTGGATCTTATCACAAATTCTTCTGCAAAGGCTGCCTGCATTGCCGCTTCGTTTGCGGCTTTTGCCGCTTGAACTGCCGCGGCATCCATGTTTTCCGTAGGGAGTGCCAGAACGGTCATTTTCGCATCTTCGGCGCGATATACGGTGGTCTTGCCCTGCACGGTACCGGTGCCTTGATAGAGCGTGCCGACGGTGCCGCCGACGATGCTGGGGAGTGTGGCGCTGCTGCTCAGCGCCGAAACCTCCAGCCCCTCGCCGAAGCAGGTATAGTACCCGTTGCAGAGGAAAACGAGGTTTTTGTCCATGGTGATGATCCTGAGGTTCTCGAATTTC
>JAFTOT010000078.1 GCA_017463665.1 Clostridia bacterium
CGCCTCAAAATATAGTTTTTTCTGCAGAAAACCGCAGGTGGTTTTTGGTTGACGCGCTGTTTTGACAATGTTAAAATAACTATAGGAACCAATGCTGTATTTTTTAAGAAAGGAACTTCGATATTATGAAAAGACAATGGACACCCGAAGAGGCTTGGGAGTGGTATAACAACCGCCCGTGGATCTGCGGTTTTAACTACGTACCCGCAAATTGCGCAAGCCGTTTTGATATGTGGCAGGAATATCGCCACGAAGAAAAGATGCCCGGCATCATTGCCGAGATCGAGAAAGCGCATGAATACGGCTTCAATGCGATCCGTATTATCATGTCCTTTGAGTGCTGGAAGTATCAGCACGACGGTTATATGGCAAGAGTGGAGGAGTTCATCGACCTCTGCGCAAAGAACAAGATCGGCGTTATGATCGTGTTCGGCAACGACTGTACCGTCCCGAAAGAAGTGTACAAGGCTCCCGAGTTCGGTCCGCAGCATGTTGACATGGGTTATCACGGCGGTATCGCTAAGTCGCCCCATGCAGGCATGGCAGGCATCGGCTACAGCGTGATCGACGAGCCCGACCTGCTCGAAGAGTTCATTGAAATGATCCGCGAGATCGTTACCAAGTACGCAAAAGACCCCCGCGTTGAGGTTTGGGATGTATT
This sequence comes from Clostridia bacterium, assembly GCA_017463665.1. Taxonomy (GTDB): domain Bacteria; phylum Bacillota; class Clostridia; order Oscillospirales; family CAG-272; genus UMGS902. The sequence goes on from JAFTOT010000078.1 coordinate 662, forward strand.
CAACGAACTGGGCAACGGTCGCCGCTGCGACAAGAGCGTACCTGCAATGGAGCGCTTCTTTGAAGTCATCCGCGAGTGCGATCCTATCCAGCCGCTGACCGCGTGCACCTGGTTGATCGTTCGCTGGGCAAAAGATCCGCTGAACGAAAAGCTGCAGCCGCTGAACGCTTGGGAGCGCCGCGCCCTCGAGCTTTCCGACATCATCAGCTACCACGACTACCGCACGCTTGACACCTCGGTCATGGTCATCGACTACCTCAAGAAGGAATTCGGCAGACCGCTGCTCAACACCGAGTGGCTGCACCGTATCCAGCACAACACCGTGCAGACGCACCTGCCCCTCTTCTTCCTCGAGAAGGTCGGCTGCTATCACTGGGGCTTTGTCGCAGGTCTCAACCAGACCTACGAGCCTTGGGATTCCAACTGGACGAACTACTACAAGGGCGTCGAGACCGACGTAGACTTTACCAAGTGGCAGCACGATATTCTGCGCCCGAACTTCCGTCCCTACGATCCGCGCGAAATGGAGACCTTCCAGAAGTACATCACACTTGCAAAAGCGCAGTTTGAGAATAGAAAAAAGTAAGTTTGCCGACTGCCCGAAGATACTCTTCGGGCGATCCCTTGGCAGTTTGCCATTTTAAAAGAAAGATACATTTTCGGTAAAAAAGGAAAAATGACTACATGTTTTTTACACGAAGTTTGTATTGAATCCACGCTGTTTCTTGTATATAATGACTATAGTATCCATTATACTCTAACGCATTTTTGCTAAAGAAAGGAATCAGTATGAAAAGAATAGCTTCTTTCCTCCTCGCAGCTCTGATGGTCTGCTCGACGTTTGTAGCTTGTACGAACGATGACAAGCCTGCTACGACTACCGGCGGTGATGTTGTTACAACGGCTACACCGACTACCACCGAGCCCACTGAGGACACCCCCGATCTGCCCGACCCCTCTGAGCTGGATATCGCCGGAGAATTCAACATTCTCGTCAGCGGTAACATGTCTGTTAACGACTTCGAGTCGGAAGACGATGAAGGTACCACCGTTGAGATCGCGATCTACCGCCGCAATGCCATGATCAATGAGAAATACGGCGTAGAGATCGTTAACGAGGACGTTACCAAGTTCGGTTCCGCAGGCGGAAGCGGCACCGGCTTTACCAAGATCTACACCGACTACATGGCAGGCGAGAGCAACTATGACGCTGCAATGGTCGGCACGTACGACGTAGCAACGCTGGCATACAGCGGATACATCCACGACCTCAACGATATGGAGTATCTCGACCTCTCCAAGTCCTACTGGGACCAAAAGGCAAACGAGGACCTTGCGATCAACGGCAAGATGTACTATACCACCGGTGATATCAGCATCGTAGACAACAAGTTCACCCATGCGATCCTCTTTAACAAGGATATGGTCAAGGACTACGAGCTGGACAATCCCTATGACCTTGTCAGAAACAACGAGTGGACGCTCGAGACGTTCGCCGGCTTGGTTAAGCAGGTTGGCGAAGATGTCAACCAGGATGGCATCTACGATTCGAATGACCGCTACGGTCTTCTGACCTGGAAAGACCCGATGCTTGCAGTTCTGGCAAGTGCCGGCGAAAAGATCTGTACGATCAATGACAGCGGCAAGATCGAGCTGACCTTCTACAACGAGCGCGTGCTCAACCTGTACGATCAGTTCACCGCGATCATGTTCGATCAGCAGCATGCTTATGACTATCAGTACGATAACGTAACCGGTCAGCAGACGGCTACTTCCACATGGGACACTGTCCGCGACACTGTTTTCAATGAAAACCGCGCAGTATTCTACCAGACGGTCGTCAGAACCGGTGAGCGTCACCGTGACGCTGAGGTAGACTTCGGTTTCCTGCCTTATCCGAAGATGGATGCTTCGCAGGAGGACTACGGTCACTACGTCAGTGCATACCACTCCGAGTTCGTCTGCGTACCGGAGACTGTTGAGAACTACGCTCGCACCGGTATCATCCTCGAGGAGCTTGCATACTACGGCAAGCAGCTGCTCACGCCCGCTTACTATGAGCAGACTCTGATCGGTCAGACCACCCGTGACGAGGAGAGCGCAGAGATGCTCGACATCATCTTCGCATCCTGCGTATACGACGTTGGTATCTACTACAATATCGGTACTTACAAGGAACAGCTCGGCAACCTGCACCGCACTCGCCAGGCTATCTCCTCGCTGTATGAAACCTACAAGACCTCCGCAGAGCAGAAGATCTCCTCCATCAACACCATCTTCGCTCAGCAGTAAGAATACCTTTCATTTCGGAAAAAGCCGCCCTCGGGCGGCTTTTTCACATGGTTTTGGACCGCAAATCAAAATGCAATGCAAAATTCAGACTGTATTTTTGCACGAATTTTATCTTGAGTGTCCCTTTTTTCTTGTGTATAATAACAGAACAAACAGATAGCTGTATATTATTATAAAAGAAAGGAAACGCTATGAAAAAAATTTCTTCTTTCCTCCTTGCAGCACTGATGGTTTGCTCGACGTTTGTTTCCTGTGCGGATGATAACACCCCTGCACAGACGACGGACGGCACCATTACGACGGCAGCACCGGTCACGACCGAGCCCGCCGAGGACACACCCGATCTTCCCGATCCCTCCGAGCTGGATATCTCCGGAGAATTCCGCATTCTCGTCAGCGGCAACTCGGATGTAAACGACTTTGAGTCGGAAGACGATGAGGGCACCACCGTGGAGATCGCGATCTACCGCCGCAACGCTATGATCCAGGAAAAATACGGCGTGGAGATCACCAACGAGGACGTTGTGAAATTCAACTCCGCAACCGGCAGCGGAACCGGCTTCACCAAAGTCTACACCGATTACATGGCAGGCGAAAGCAACTATGACGCAGCTATGATCGGTACATACGACGTGGCGACCCTCGCATACAGCGGTTACATTCACGACCTCAATGACATCCAGTACCTCGACCTCTCCAAGTCCTACTGGGATCAGAAGGCGAACAAAGACCTCTCCATTGCTGGCAGAATGTACTACACCACGGGTGATATCAGCATCGCGGACAACAAGTTTACGCACGCGATCCTGTTCAACAAGGATCTGATCAAGGACTACGACCTGGAAAACCCCTATGAACTTGTCAGAAACAATCAGTGGACACTGGAAAAGTTTTCAAGCATGGTCAAGCAGGTCGGCGAAGACCTCAACCAGGACGGCGTTTATAACGCAAGCGACCTCTACGGTCTTTTGACCTGGAAGGACCCGCTGCTCGCAGTACTGGCAAGCGCAGGTGAAAAGATCGCTACCATCAACGATAACGGACAGCTCGAGCTGACGCTCTACAGCGAGCGCGTTCTCGGTCTGTATGACCAGTTTACCGCTATATTATACGATCAGGCACATGTATACGACTATCAGTACGACAACGTGACCGGCGGATCGACACCTTCCTCCACATGGGACACCAACCGTGATGCGATCTTCAATGAGGAACGCGCCGTATTCTATCATAACGTCGTCAGAACCGGTGAGCGTCACCGCGACAGCGAAGTAGACTTCGGTTTCCTGCCGTATCCTAAGATGGATGCATCGCAGGAGGATTACGGTCACTTCGTCAGTGCATATCACACGCAGTTCCTCTGCGTACCCGAGGCCGTTGAGAACTACGCCCGCACCGGTATCATCCTCGAAGAGCTCGCATATTACGGCAAGCAGCTGCTCACTCCCGCTTACTATGAGCAGACGCTGATCGGTCAGACCACGCGTGACGAGGAGAGCGCAGAAATGCTCGATATCATCTTCGCGACCCGCGTATATGATGTCGGTATCTACTACAACATCGGCACCTACAAAGAGCAGCTCGTCAACATGCACCGCACGCGTCAGGCGATCTCTTCTATGTACGAGACCTACAAGACCTCCGCAGAGCAGAAGATCTCCTCCATCAACACCATCTTCGCTCAGCAGTAAGAATACCTTTCATTTCGGAAAAAGCCGCCCTCGGGCGGCTTTTTCACATGGTTTTTGGACCGCAAATCAAAATGCAATGCAAAATTCAGCCTGTATTTTTGCACGAATTTAATCTTGAGCGCCCCTTTTTTCTTGTGTATAATAACAACACAAGCGGATAGCTGTATGTCAATTGCAAAAGAAAGGAAACGCTATGAAAAAATTTGCTTCTTGCCTCCTTGCAGCACTGATGGTTTGCTCGACATTTGTTTCCTGCACGGGTGACGATACCCCTGCGCAGACGACTGACGATCCCATTACGACGGCAGCACCGGTCACGACTGAGCCCGCCGAGGACACACCCGATCTTCCCGATCTTCCCGATCCCTCCGAGCTGGATATTTCCGGAGACTTCCATATTCTCGTCAGCGCCAACGCACGCGTCAACGATTTTGTGTCGGAAGACGAAACAGGAACTGCTGTCGAGATCGCGATCTATCGCCGCAATGAAATGATCAAAGAAAAATATGGCGTGGAGATCACCATTGAGGATGTTATCAAATCC
>JAFTOT010000013.1 GCA_017463665.1 Clostridia bacterium
AAGCCTTCGGCTTTGGTGTCGATGGCGGGGGAGACGACCGAGTTTGCGAAGCCGGTGACGGGGACGAGCGTGCCCGCGCCCGCGTATTTTGCGATGTCATCAAACACGCCGATGCCTGTGAGCAGTGCCGCGAGGAAGATCAGCGTGATCGAGACGAGGGTGTAGCAGTTATCCTTGTCGTAATTTGTGATATTACTGTATAAATCATACAATGCCTGCCCGAGTACGCAGATACCGCCGCCGAACACGAATGCGAAGCAGCAGTTTTTAAGGATCGGTGATTTCGGCGCGGTCTTTTTCACGTATTGTTTGTATTCTTCCTTGTTGATGTCCATATGATCACTCCTTTGTGCCTTAGTATGGCAAAAACAGGGATGAAATATGCAGTGGCTGTAGCCATTATTTTTTAAAATTTTTTGAAAAGGGTGCGGGGAAAACTTTTTTATAAAAAAGTTTTCCCCGCTCTTTACGTTCTTTCTATTCAATTGACGATAACACCGTTTTCAAACCAACCGGAGGTGGTGCGGCCGCTGGGCCATGTGAAGGTGCCCTCGCCGTACATCTGGTTGTCCTTGAAATTGCCGGTGTAGACCTCGCCGTTGGCAAAGGTGTAGGTGCCTTCGCCGTTGCGCATGTCGTTTTTGTACTCGCCCTTGTAGGTATCGCCGTTGGAGAAGGTCTGCTCGCCGTAGCCATCCTTGATATCATTCACATAGTTGCCCACAAACAGCGTGTTGCCGCTTTGATAGGTGCCCTGTCCGTTCTTGCGATCCTCGGCAAATGCTCCCTCGTAGGTGCTGCCGTCGGCGTAGGTCAGTTTTCCCTGCCCGTGGCGCATGCCGTTTTGGAACGTACCCTCATATTTGTCGCCGTTTGCATAGGTCAGCGTGCCCTGCCCGTTCATTTCATCTTCCAGAAACGCGCCGACATACACATCGCCGTTTGCATAGGTAAAGGTACCCGTGCCCGAGCGCTTGCAGTCGATGATATCGCCGACATAGACGCTGCCGTCGGCATATTCGATGGTATTTCCGTCTTTCAGACTGCCGCGGGCGCCCTCGCTGTAGGATAGCCAACCGTTTTTCGCCGCGCCGTCCTTGACGATGCCGAAAAAGCGGATCTCCTCGTCACCCGACAGCGGCGTTTTGGTATAGCGGACGCCGCAAAGGAGCAGAATGATAAAGATCAGCGCGATCGCGCCGACAGCCAGCAGTACCGCCTTAAAGCGGGGATCCAAACGGCGGCGGTTAAGCCTTGCGGCGCGGCGCGGCTTGACCTTCGGCGGTTTGTAACCGCCTTTGCCCGCGCGTACGTAGGTCGGAAATTCGTTGGTATCCTCTTTTTTCGGGGGATTCTGCACCGGTGCGGGACGGGTCGGTGCGGCTTTTCGCGGCGCACTGCCCTGCGCGGGGCGCGGCTGTCTCGGATATTCCGCAGTCTGCGTCGCCTGCTGCCGTTTCGGCTGCGCGGGCTGTGCAGGTCTTTGTGCGGCTGTACGCGGTGGGGTGCTTTGCGCACTTCCCTGTACGGCGCGGCGGCGATTCTGCGCCTGCGTTTCACGCGCTTCTGCCAGCGCGGCACGCTGCGCCGGTGTCATCGGTGTATATTCTTCGTTTTTATTCATTTTTTATTCCTTATTTATAGTATTCCGGCATCATTGGGGCTTCAGCATATTGTAAAGATTGTCCGCGAGCTGGAGAACATCGGGTACAAAGTACAACAGGATCAGGCATACTGCGGTACAAATAATAAACGCAAGCACCAGCGAAAGCATACCGCCGCGCACGCTCTTAAACCGCTTGTCGGCGATGTACTTCTGCTCTTCCACAATGTAAAAACGCGCGTCTTTGGCTTTGACATCGTCTGCGGTCTTGACATATTTTGCAAGCACCGTATCGCGTCGGAGCGCACGGCGGATGAAAAACTTGTCACAGCCGATCTCGGCGAGGGGTTTTGCACATTCGGGTGCAAAAGCATCGAGCTTGTACAGGCGGCGCACGACTTCACCGAGGTACTGCCCGTGGTAGTAGGAGATGCAGACCGCGATGAAGATACCAAAGCAGATGCCGAAGATCATCAGCGGTAAAAAACGCTGCACATCGGTCGTGTCAAAGCTGGTGATCGCCGAAAGATCGGGCGAAAAATAGGTTTCGGTGTAGTACTCTTTGAGTCCTTCCCAGAGATAAGCGAGATCCATTGCATCTCCTCCTTAGCAGAATTTACTCGATAATATCGTTTCCGCAGAGTTTTTTGAGCAGAATTTCGAGGTCTTCGTTGTCCTCAAAGGAGACGGAGATGCTCTTGGAAACACCTTTGTGGTTGATTTTTACGCGTCTGCCGATCAGATCCATGGCTCTCTTGGAAAGTTCGGCGTAATAGTCGATCTCGAGGCCGATCTCGGGCACCTTTTCGCCCTCAGCCTCTTCTTTTTGCGTCAGCTTGTTTTCCTTGCGGACAAGCTCCTCTGCCGCGCGTACCGAAAGTCCCTGCGCTGCGATCTTTGCCGCGAGCGGTACTTCTTTGCGCTTATCCTTGAGCGAAAGCAATGCGCGTGCATGTCCTGCGGACAGCTCGCCTGCGTTTAGCATGGTGATGACATCGTCCGAGAGATCGAGCAGGCGCAGTGCGTTTGTGATGGTGCTTCTTCCCTTGCCTACTTTCAAAGAAACTTCCTCTTGCGTAAGGTTGTAGCTCTGGATCAGCGCACGGTATGCCTGTGCTTCTTCGATCGGGTTCAGATCCTCGCGCTGAATATTTTCGATCAGCGAGATCTGTGCCGCTTCAATATCGTCCTTGTCGAGGACAATGACGGGTACTTCGGAGAGTCCTGCCATCTTGGAAGCGCGGTAGCGGCGCTCACCTGCGATGATCTGGTAGTGCCCGTCGGCGATCTCGCGTACCAAAAGCGGCTGCAAAATGCCATGCGCCGAAATCGAATCGGCGAGCTCTGCGAGCGCTTCCCCTTCGAAAATGTGGCGCGGTTGATCTGCCTTCGGCTCGATCTGCGAGATGCGCAGCTTGGTGACACCGCCCTTATCCTCTACCGTATTGTCGTAAAATATGGTATCAAAGCCCTTTCCGAGACCGTTAACACCTTTTGCCATGTCTAAATTCCGTCCTTATATTATATTTCTATGGTTAAATACGTTCCAGAAGCTCTTTTGCCACGTCGAGATACTCTTTGGAGCCCTTGGAAGACTTGTCATGGTAATATACCGGCGTTCCGAAGCTGGGCGCTTCGCTGAGACGCACGTTTCGGGAGATCGGCGTCTTGAAAAGCTTATCCGAATAGTACTTTTTCAGCTCGGAAATGACCTGCATGGTGAGGATCAGTCGTCCGTTGAACATCGTAATGAGGATGCCGCAGATCTCCAACTCGGGATTGTAGAGTTGCTTGATCTTGCGGATGGTGAGCATTAGCTGTGAAAGTCCCTCGAGCGCGTAGTATTCGCACTGCATGGGGATGATGACCGCATCGGCGGCGGCAAGCGCGTTGACCGTGATCATGCCGAGCGACGGCGGGCAATCGATGAATATGTAATCGTAATCCGCTTTGATCTGCGCAAGCTGTTCTTTCAGGCGGTATTCCCTGTTGTCGAGCTGGTACAGATCAAATTCAGCACCTGCAAGTGAGATGTTCGACGGGATCACAGACAGATTTTTGAATTCGGTTTTGATGACCGCTTTATCCGCTGTGGTTTCGTTGATGAGCAGCTCATAGGAGGTTGCTTTCAGGTTCTTTTTATTGATACCGACGCCGCTGGTGGTATTGCCCTGCGGATCGAGGTCGATCAAGAGTACTTTTTTGCCGAGGATGCCGACAGATGCGGCAATGTTGACAGCGGAAGTAGTTTTACCGACGCCGCCCTTTTGATTGGCAAAGGCAATGATTTTTCCCATAAATATCTCCTTTGTAGTGTGCTGTACCTATTATAACATCCGCATGGGCACAAGTCAACCGTTGCGAAAAGAAAACGTGTGAATTTTAAGAGAAAATTAAAAAAATGTTTCACGTGAAACCAACAAAATTCGCGAAACAGCAAAAAATGTTTCACGTGAAACATTTGTATCCACTATATCTTGTATTGGTAAATATTACCTGTCTACATATAGATATGTTGAATTTTGTATAATTGTGTCTAATAATGCGGCAAATTTGCCGTTGCGTTGTGCGATGGGCAGGACGCGACGGAAATAGTTTCCGCATAGGTATATATATAATAAAAAGGAAGGAAACTTTCATCCCCGGCAAAAATCCGCGTATTTTTTGTGCGAAAAAATGCCGTTCGGCGATCGGGCGCGACAGTGCGAACGGCAAATACTTCCCTACCCGCGCTGCCGAAATGCCGCGCGGTATTTTTTAGGAAACGCGCATGCGCAAAACTTTATAAAAATATAAATTACATGTATAAAAATCAAAGTTGCGGGCAACAATCCGAATGTACAACTATAGCGCGCTGCAGACAAAAAAATAAAAAAAGTGTTGACAAAATCGAACTTATGTGGTAACATCGTAAATGTTTTGTCGGGAAGAACGTGCACATCTCGCTCAAAAAAGAGCCTTTCAGACAGAATAATTATGCTTTAAAGCGACGGATAAACCCTTATTTTGAAAGGAGAAGCAAAATGAATACATGCAGAAAAGCGGCAGTCTGCTTTCTGGCGGTCCTGCTCACTGTTTTGCTGATGTCATTTACTTGCGCGGCCTCGGAAAATATTGGCGAACCAATTGAACTTATTATCAACGATACCCCTGTTGCCGGCGCGAGATTGATCTCAGGCACGGCATACGCCCCCTACCGCGTTTTGGTAAATGCGATCGATCCGGCAGCGACCTTTACTTGGGATGCTGCAAATAACATAGCGGTTTCCGAAGGAACCGGCGTGCATATGATCGCCTATTCGGATCAGCATTATATCGTAGCAAACGGTCGAGTTCTCTATGCGGAGCTCGCAAAAAATCTCAATCTGAACGGTACGCTGTATGTACCGATCCGTTTGGTCTCGCGTGCATACACGCTCGAGTGCGCATGGAACGGAGAAACCAAGTCGGTCATTCTCACCGGTGAGCCCACGCCCATCCTGAGCGGAGACGAATTCTATGACGAGGACGTCATCTATTGGCTGTCCCGCATCATTTCGGCGGAGAGCCGCGGCGAACCCTTTGAGGGGCAGATCGCGGTCGGCAACGTCGTACTCAACCGCACCGAGAGCGGTTGTTTCCCGGACACCGTATACGGTGTTATCTTCGACCGCAAGTTCGGCACGCAGTTTACACCTGCAGCGACCGGATCCATCTATAACGATCCCACCGACAGCGCCGTTATGGCTGCAAAAGCCGCAATGGAAGGTGTTCAGCTGGTGGACGATGCGCTGTTCTTCTGCGCAAACTACGCCAACAAAGGCAGCTGGATCGAGGCAAACCGCGCCTACGCCGAAACCATCGGCAACCACGTATTCTATTATTGAT
>JAFTOT010000050.1 GCA_017463665.1 Clostridia bacterium
CGCCGCAAAGGTCAGCGTGGTTCCGTCCGAGCCTGTGTGTGTTTCTCCCACCGCCAAGCCGTCCACCGTAAATGCACCGTCGCAATAGGACGCGTTGCGGAAAATGTGATCGATCTCACGATCACATGAGTTTAGCATGCCTTGCCCGTTATATTCGATATTCCAGCGGCGAAGTTTGCCGTCCGAGATACGGTATTCCTCGGCGGTGACACGCAAGCCGTAGCACTTTTCGGGTTTGTCTGCGTACGCATCGCGGTGCTGCTTTTCCATCTCGATGGTGGCAAGCGCCAAAGCGTGGTATGCGTCCGAGGGCTGCAGGATGGTAAGCACCTTTTCGTATGCCGCAAGCCCGTTTTCAAACTCGTTTTCGAGGCAATACGTATTGCCCAGCCAATACCACTCGCGGGCAAGCGCCTTGACAAATCCGCCCGCCGCAAGGCGCGGGATCTGCTTGTCCCGCATAAATTCGATCCGCGCTTTGCCGTGCAGTTTCTGATCTTCTCTGCTGACGATGAACTGCATCACTTCGTCATTCTTGCCAAGCTCCGCCGCCTCGCAGATGCGGGCGAACAGAGCGTCGTTCTTGTCTCCGGGCAGCCACCACCAACCGCGCATGAGCACATCCGCGAGCGCGTGGTACTTATCCGCCGACTCGGGCAGTGTCTCCACCTCGCCGAGCACGTCTTTATATACGACATCAAAGCCATTTTTGCTGTTCTTAAACTGCCAGAGTTTGAGTTCTTCCACCTTCTTCATGACACGCTGTACCAAGGTGTCATTTGCCTTTTCATTCATAGCGCCGAGCTCCTTTCTGATCTGTTTTCTGCCGTTGTGCAGCTGCGCCTTGACGGTACCGACGGAAATGCGCATTCTGTCGGCGATCTCCGCGATCGAAAGCTCCTCAAAATAGTGCAGATGAATGATCTGCCGTACCTTTTCGGACAGTCCGCTGATACTTTCGTGCAGCTGCTGTTTTTCCTCGGACGATACATATAAAAATTCGGGATCCCCACAGTGTTCATCCTCGGAGATACAGTTTTCCAAAGCGTCGAGACTGAGGTAGCTGCGGACGCGCGTCACCATGTTCTTCGCACAGTTTTTGGCAATGCGGCAGACCCATACGCCGTATTTGTCGGGTTCGCGCAGTACGTTCAGCTTCATCCATGCTGTGATAAACGCATCCTGCGCCGCGTCCTCTGCCATGTAGCGGCTGTGGATCACGGAATGCGCGGCGGCGATAACGGCGTTTTCGTACCGCGCGACCAGCACCTCATACGCGCGCTGCTCCCCCGCAAGCGTCAGCATCACCAGCGTCTCGTCGTTTTGATCTCGGTATACCATATGTATCATCCTTTCATTTGCAATTCACACGTGTATCTTATAGACACAGAACAGAGAGAAAAGGTTTAGGGGAAAATAGAATTTTTTTGAAAATTTTACAGAGCAGATATGGAGGAGTGTTTAAACGGAGTAGTGATGGCGTCCCGCCAAATGTAGTGCCTTGTAACATCTAAAAGTTTACAAAGCGAATCCGCGAGATCCGAACGGCATAGCCGTTCGCCCTACGGGTTTCGACTTCGCTACGCTCCGCTCTTGCCCCTCCCCTACTGATGGAATTTATCGCCGTTACTTTACTTTTAAATAATCTTTTACTTCTCACCCCATCGGCTGCCAGCCCTTATATTTGTAAGCAGTAGCACCGAGTATGCCAAACGGCGCATATTTTGCATCTTTGAGCAATTCGCAGCCGTAAATACGTCCGGTATGACCGATCGTATACGCAACCTTCACCGACTCGATCAGTTTATTGACATCATTATAATGCTGCACGGTGATGGTATCCGCTTCCTCGCCGATCTGCACATCCAAAATATCGTAAATAAAGGCAAATCCGCCGATTCCGGCGCTCAGTCGGATCTTTCCGCTTTCATCCATGTTCTCCTGCACAAACGGATCCGACAAAGACAGTTCAATGCCGAGTTTATCCTTGGTCAGCACATTCAGTTCTTCCGGCGTATACAAAGCTTTTTCCTCTGCATATTCCGCATAATGTCCGAGATACTCCCCCGGGATACCGTGATATGTCGAAGTATCATACTTGCCGTAATCGCCCGTATCCCACGTAAGCTGCGAGAAAAACCACATACTCAAGTAGCGTATCGCATCGCTTTGGGTTACGCTCGTTTGTATCCTGTTCTGTGCATCGCAGGAGAGGATCTGCATATACGCATCGTCGGATTGCGGCCCGTAGAACGATCGAATTGTCGTTTGGTACTTACCGACAGGCAGCGTGTCCAGCCCCGACTCCGCTACCGTGAAATCGAAATACAGCAGTTCTTCATCTTTTCGGCGCGAGATGGTGTAATCACTGATCTGCACCGTCAAAAGCTCGGGGTATCTGTCCGCAAGGTCGGGCTTGCCGCCGAAGTGTACCAGACCGTTGATCAATTCATAGCAGTTGCCGTCTGCGGGAAATTCGCCGTCAGAGTTGAGGGTATCCCAATCGGCAAGCGAGGTGATCGCGTTGCCTTCCTCCGGCATGGTGTATACGGTCGGCACGACCACGGTGATGGAATCGTCATAGACCAAAAAACGATGCGGCATGATTTTTTCGCTTTCGATATCCTGCGAATACTCGATCACTGCAAGCTGTTTATCAAAATCCGGGGAGTAGAACGCGACCTGCGTCACATCGATGCCTGATCCCTCCGCAGCGGGATATGTATACCACATCGAGTGATCCAAGATAAACGCCTGCTCCTCGGGCATCACAAATACGCCGTCCGCGGCATCGCGCGAGGCAACCAATGTCTCCCCGCCGTCCATGTCCGCGCGCCAGATCTTCTGCGTCACATATTCTGAGCTGACCGAGCAATACAAAGCACCGCCAAAGATCCCGTGCAGCGACTTGCCGTTTAGCACCTCGGTGTTTTCGCCTGTATCCGTATTATAAATGCCGTATCCTTTGGACCATTCCCAACCGCCGATCGCATAAACAAGATGCGTATCATCCGCAAAGCCCGACAAAGAATAAACGGTCACATCCGTAATTCCCACAGTATCACCGGTCTTATTCTCGCAAAGGAGCTTGACGCCGCCATCGGAAGATCGAACATAGATCGCACCGTCGTCCGGATGGTTTCCTTGGGTCTGATAGCCCGTATGCTTGCCTTCCGCCGATACAAAGCGCCGAACGACCGTAGGATCGTCCGCTTGCAGCTCCGTTTCCCGTACGGTGAACACGCCGTTTTCCTCGGTCAGTCCCAAAGCATAATAGGAAAGCAGCACGCCGTTTTCATCCGAGACTGCCGCGTATATCACGCTGCCGTCATCGGTATAAGCGATCTTCGGGTAGCCCGCCGACGCATCCAGCGTAAAAGCGCCGACGATCTCACCGCGCAGCGCATCCACAATATACATTGCGTTATAGTGACACTGATTCAGAGCCGAATCTCTGTCATAGCGCAGAAGCACACGATAACGCGCATCATGCTCGAGAGCGGTATCATAATACCGCATATTCTCACCTTCCAGCGGCAGCGCCAGTGTGTGAATGTTTACGTTTCCGTCATTTGCGAGCACGCGGAAAGGACTTTCGGATGCATCGGGCGTATCCGCGACGGCATCAGCCGTAGTGGTTACTTCTGTCGTAGCCGACGATGTTGTCGTGATACTACTCGGCAGGTCGGGGGTGTCCTCGGTCGTCTCTTTCGGACCGATGAAGGAGCAGCCGACCGCAGAAAGCGTCAGCAACACTGCCAAAACTGCCGCGATCGCGCGGTTTTTATGCTTGTTTGTCAGCATCAACAGGCGCTCTTTGATCGGCGCGCTGCCGAGTCCGACTGCGTGTGCGTGCTTTTGCGGGATGGTGTCAAGGATCGTGCGGGCGTACGCGATACGTCCTGCATCGTCCAGCTTTGCCGCGACGCCTTCGTCACAGGCAAGCTCCGCATCCTGCTTGGAGACGATCGCCGCCGCCCAAACGAACGGATTCCACCAGTACACGATCAGTGCAAGGGTGCGCAGTGCCGCCCAAATGTGATCGCCGTGGCGCAAGTGCGTATACTCATGCGCGATGACGAACTCTTTCGATGCCGAATTTGCCGCCTCGGGTGTCAAGTAGATCGCGGGGAGCAGCCCCGCAAGGCAGGGCGCGCCCGCGCTCTGCGATATGTACACCTTGGTTCTGCCTACCGTAGTATGCAAACAGCGATCGGCACACAATTCCTGCTGAAAGACAGCGCCCGTCACCGCAAACCATACCGCCATTGCCGCCGAGCCCGCAAACCACAAGATCTGCGCGATATATGCCCAATCCACAGGCTCTTTTTCCACCACCGTCGGCACCGCGGGTGCGATGACCTCTGTCTCGATCGGTGTGACCACTGCCGGTTCCGTCACTGTCGGCGCTATCGGTGTGATCGGCGCGGCAGGAACCGTCGGTGGATCGGCGATCGGCTGCTGCGGTAAGATCTGCGCACCTGCTATCGCTGCGGGAGCCTTGGTTACCTCAGGGACGCCTTGCGTCTGCACCGCCGTCGGCTCGGGCTGTGTACTGCTCACCTGCGGCAGTGACAAGTCCACCGCAAACAGCGAAAACGGCATGCACAGCTTGACCGCCACGACCAGCCACAGCGCATAGATCAGCCGCGCAGACACTCTCTTGCGGAACACCGCCCGCACGAGCATCACCGCCGCGATCAATATGGATAAAGTAATAAGATGTATTGCCATTTTGTCTCCTTTTATTGCCCCATCGGCTGCCAGCCCTTGTACTTGTATTTCGCATCCAGACCGATGGGAGCATATACCGAATCCTCGACCAGCTCACAGCCGAGCAAGCGTTCTGCACTGTCGATGCGATACTTCACTTGGATGGACGGGATCAGACCGTTAACATCATTGTAATACTGCACGGTCAGTATATCGACCTCGCCCTCGGTCACAAGCTCCACGATGTCATATGCCACCGTGCCGCCGATACCGCCCAGTATTACATATTCCTTTCCGTCCACGGTGGTTACCGGTGCGCCCAGCTCGACGATCTGTGCGGGCGTGACCTCCATGCCGCATTTGTCCCTGATAACGGGTATCAAGTCTTCTATCGGCATGGAATTACCGCAGTAGCGTTCCAAAAGATACTGCACAGGCAGTCTGTCGCTGTATGTACCGTAGTCGCAAAGATCCCACGCATACTCGCCGGCGATCCATGTTTTCAGTACCTCGACCGAAGCGCGGTCGGACTCGATCGCCGTGACTTTTTCCTGCCCATTATAGGAAAGGATCTCAAAGAAGACCTCTCTGCCGAGTCGGACCGTCGTTTCGTAGTAGCCGCACGGCAGCGTATCCAGGCCCGACTTTGTGAGGGTGAAATCAAAGTACAGGCGCTCGCCGTCGGCAGGGCGGTACACGGTATAGTGATCAAGCTGCAGCGCGGCGATCTCGGGATATCGGTCTGCTAAGGTCGCCTTGCCGCTAAAATGTACAAAGCTGTTGATAAACGCATAGTATTCGCCATCAACGGGGAATGCGCCGTCGTAGTTCAGCGCTTCCCAATCGGCAAGCGAGGTGATCATCGTTCCCGTATCTGTGACCTGTACCGTCGGGCGATGCATTTCACGCGTATATTCTATCCGCTGTCCGACCAGGTACTGATATTTTTTCGCACTGACCGAAAGGAACGTGACAGCAATGCCCGCATCGCTTTTTTGGGCGGCAAATGCGACCGTGATATCGGGATCGCTGTGCAGCATACTGCTGTCGTGCAGTGTGGCGGTGAAAATGCCGTTTGCATCCACGCTGTAGGTTCCCGTATAGCGGTTGGCATACTCACTGTCAAAGTAGCCGTAGCTCCACTGCATCTGCCGCGTCGCAGGTGTGAGCTCCAAGGAATAGAACGCCTCGTAGCTTTCGGCGTAATACCACTGCCCTTCTATATCGGCATCCTGCGGAATGTCATAGATCGTATACCGCTTTCGGTTCTCCGCAAACACTTCTTCGATCGATGCATGAGACCCCGCAAAGACCCTGCGGAAATCGCCGTCCATATCGTATTTGTCGGAGACTGTGTAGTATTCCGTCGCTTCGCCGAGGACGATCTTTCCGTCCTGAATATAGGCGGGACCGGAGCTCTCAAAAAAGGTGTCATACCCTGTTGCCGCCGCCAATCCGCACACCTGCCGCATCAAAGGCATATGATTGTTGACGCGCACATAGATCAGCTCGCCGTCATCGTTAAGCGCCAGCAGCGCGGAATCGTTGATCCCCGGCATCATGGTATCCACAAAGTCTTCGCCGATCACATACGTATATCCGATGCCGTAGTAGTCCCATGTGAAGATGACGCATCCCTCGTACGCAAACAGACGCACATCGGAATTTCCGCACAATACCACCTCGTCAGCCATGGCTACCGTATGCCAGTAGGCATGGAGAGTAGCCGGTACATCATACGACTCCATCGTAAAGGAAACCTCGGTCGGCAGTCCCGTGACGTGCAGTATGTACGGATGATCGGGCAAAGCGCCCGCTGCTATGAGCCTATCCATCCCGTTCCAAAGATCCGCTGCGTCTACCGTGATCTCCTCCTGCACCGTCGGCGCAAAGATGCCAAGGCTCAGTTCTTTACCCGTCGCGTTATCCCGCAAACGCGCACTGCGGATCTCCAGTTCACCGGCAACATATGCATAGGTATACGACAGCTCCCAACTCTTTGCGGGATCGCTGATAAACGCTATCCGCATGCCGCATGTCAGCACGCCGTCGCGCACGGTGTAATCGACGGAGCGATATACCATGTCGTTCACAAGCGCGGTATTGGTGTCGGCATCCGCATCAAACATGATGTAGTTCTTTGTATAAAACACGGGATCGGCGACAGCGACGGTCTGACCGTCTTTTCCGTCGGTAACGGTGATCCCCTCTTTATAGCTCAGCGCCGCCTTGGTAAGCACCTTGACCGTGCAGATCTCGGCAACACCGTCTCCCGTGAGATCCATATGATACTCCGTGGCGGAACCTTGTACAAGCTCCTCGGACGCAGAGAACTCTGTATCATCCGTCGGCATCTCCGCCGCAGATACATACGGCTGTACCACCGTGACCGTATCTCCGCAGATCAAGAGGTTTACCTTTTGGGGATCGTATGTTTCATACGGATATTCGATCTCGGCGAGCTTTTGCGTAAAGTCTGCCGAATACAAAGTTGCCGTGCAGACATCCTCTGTAGTTCTTGTATACCACATCGAATCCTGAAATGCAGGATATCCGAGATCCCCGATGATCGAGAGACTTTGATTTCCGTCCGAGGGGGCGAGCTTTGTCTGCTCGCCGTCAGCAGTCACCTGCCATATCGCACACGGCGAAGTCATTCCGTCGCCGTTTGATTGATGCTCCTCTACAAACATCGTGCCGTCATAGATCGCGATCGGATAATACTTTCCCTTTGTCTCGGTCTTCTCACCCGTAGCAACGTTATAGATGCCGTAGCCGATCGTCCATTCCCAACCGCCGATCCGATAGGCAAGGTGCTCTGCGTCCATAAAGCCGATCGGCACATATGCGACCACGTCGCCGATATCCTCTGCCTTGCAGGCATCCGTATCGCCAAGCATAACATTTGTCAAAATGCGCTTCATGCTGCCATCTGCGTACTGTATATCTATGCCGCCGTTGCCCCATCCGTCCTCGACCGTTTCATAAGCGACATACTGCCCGTCGGAAGATGCAAAGCGCTGCTCATTTTGCGGATACGGTTCCGTTTCGGTGGGGATGACGGAGAATCTACCGTCGCTGTCCGTGATGGCAAACGCGCAGTTCACACGGTACTGCCCGTCGCCGATGTTTTCACGATCATACAGAATGCAACCGCCCTGCGTATATGAGACCGTATTCGGACGCGCCTGCGCATCCAGAGTATACCCTGCCGTAATGCAACCGTTCAAGGCATCCACGACATACAGCGCTTTTGAGCGCTCCACAAGACCTTGCACCCCATTTTGCGACCGTTCATAGATCAAATAGACCGTGTACCGTGCATCATACGGAAAAGAGCGGTATCGCATATTTTCGTTTCCCAAAGGCAGCAAAACAGTGTGTACATCCAAGTCTCCCTCGTTGGAGAGTACGCGGACAGGGATTTGCGGTGTGACGGGCGCACTGCCGCTCGGCTGTGTAGTTTCCGCAGGCGGCGCATCCGTCTGTGTAGTCGTGATACTGCTCGGCAAGTCGGGGGTGTCGTCCGCGGGTTCGGTCGTCTCTTTCGGGCCGATGAAGGAGCAGCCGACTGCGGAAAGCGTCAGCACCACTGCCAACACCGCCGCGACTGCGCGGTTTTTATGCTTGCTTGTCAGCATCAGCAGGCGCTCTTTGATCGGCGCGCTGCCGAGTCCGACTGCGTGTGCGTGCTTTTGCGGGATGGTGTCGAGGATCGTGCGGGCGTAGGCGATACGTCCTGCATCGTCCAGCTTTGCCGCGACGCCTTCGTCACAGGCAAGCTCCGCATCCTGCTTGGAGACGATCGCCGCAACCCAAACGAGCGGATTCCACCAGTACACGATCAGCGCAAGCGTGCGCAGTGCCGCCCAGAGGTGGTCGCCGTGGCGCAAGTGCGTGTATTCATGCGCGATGACGAACTCTTTCGATTCGGAATGTGCCGCGCTTGGCGTCAAGTAGATCGCGGGGAGCAGCCCTGCAAGGCAGGGCGCGCCCGCGCTCTGCGATATGTACACCTTGGTTCTGCCTACCGTGGTATGCAAACAGCGATCGGCACACAATTTTTGATAAAACATGGCGCCTGTCCCCGCAAACCACACAGCCACTGCTACCGAACCTGCAAACCACACGATCGCGGCAATATGTGCCCAATCGATCGGCGATTTTTCCACCACCGTCGGCACCTCGGGTGCGATGACCTCGGTCTCGATCGGTGTTACAACCGTCGGTTCCGTGACCGTAGGCACAACAGGCACCGTCGGTTTGATCGGCTCTGCGGGCATGATCGGCGCGGCAGAAGCCGTCGGGGGATCGGCAGCTTCTTGCGAAGCGATCGGCTGCTGCGATACGATCGGCGTAATCGCCGCACCGACC
>JAFTOT010000086.1 GCA_017463665.1 Clostridia bacterium
CAGCGTTTGGTTTTTAATTTCGGTTTTGCAGTACATGTTTTCCGCTACCGTGTAAACGATCTTGCAGCGATCGTCCTCGGAGAGTGCAAAGCGGATGTCATGCTCTTGCGTCGTGATCGCGACAGAACGGAACGGCTCGGTGATATACACGGTCTCGGTTTCAAACTTCGTTGTATGCAGCTTTGCAAAGTCAAAGCCGAGCATAATCATACCGACAAAGGCGATCGCCAGTCCGAACAGAATGCAGACGGCGGATACGATGAGTGCGTGTTTCATTGTGCATCCCCCTTTCTATGGGTAAATGGCAGTTTTGTGAGCAGCCACACGCCTTTTGCCGCGGCGGTGGAGAGAACGAACCAAAGGACAGTCAGCCCGATGCAGGTGATCCCCGCGCCGAGAAAGAGCAGCGCTTGTGCCGCTTGCCCCGTGCAGAAAAGAACGGTGGCACCGAAGATGCCCGATATTGCCCCCGCGACAAAGCAGAGATCCGCGGCGTACAGTACGATGATCACCGACCACAGCACGATGTAGAGTGACAAAACGATGATCGCCGCCGCGAGCAACAGCGGCACCCACAGCGGGGAACCGATGATGAGCAGCACGATCTCCCATGCTTTGAGACCGCGCGCAGACTTCGGAGCTGCCGCAGGTCGCTGGGTTCTCGGGTTTTCGCTTAGGATCTGTGCCGCGATCTCCTCGGGCGTGCCCATTGCTGCAACGGCTTCTTCCTCACTGAGCCCTTCTTCGATGCGGTCATCGATCATTTCGGCATAGAAGTCGATCGAGCGGTCGATATCCTGCTGCGGGAGACTTCCGATCCGCTGTCGGATCGCCGCGAGAAACTGCTGTTTATTCATGTTTTTGCTCCCCCCTGACTACGAATTGATAGATAGACATGATCTCTTTCCATTCCTCGGCGAAGGCTGCAATGCGCGCTCGCCCCGCTTCGGTGATATGATAGTATTTTCTGAGGCGACCGTTGTGCTCCACGGCATGCACGGTCAGCAGCTCTGCCGCCTCCAACCTGCGCAGGATGGGATACAGCGTGGATTCCGAAATGGAGACATACGGCTTCATATCCTTGATGATCTGATACCCATAGGAATCCGTATCTTGGATCGCGGCAAGGACGCACACGTCCAACAGCCCGCGTTTTAACTGAATATCCATACTATACCTCCTCTCGCATAATACTATATCACGCATAGTATTGTCTGTCAAGTGGATTTGTAAATTTTGGGAGATGATTGTTTATGCGAGTCTATTGAAACGTAGTCGTCGTAGGGGAGGGGTTCCCCCTCCCGCGGTACAACATCAAACCGGAGCATTCGGGAGGCGAAACGCCTCCCCTACCGTTGGAGATTACCACCATCGCTTTACTCTGACATCGAAAAAAGATCCTGCGCGGCAGGATCTTTTTTCGATATACTTACGCTATAAAATTTGCAAAGATCGGGGCGCCGACTACTGTCAGCAGTCCGGCAACGACGATGGACAGGCTGCTCATGGCGCCTTCCACGGCGCCGATCTCCAGTGCTTTTGTGGTGCCGATGGCGTGCGAGGAAGTGCCGATGGCAACGCCGACGGCAATCGGTTCGGTGATCTTAAAGAGTCTGCAGAAAGATGCGGCAAAGATGTTGCCGAGGATGCCGCTTAAAATGATCGCCGCGATGGTGATGGAGACATAGCCGCCGAGCTCCTCCGAGATGCCCATGCCGATGGCAGTGGTGATGGATTTCGGCAGCAGGGTAACGTAGGTGGCGTGGTCGAGGCGAAAGAGCAGTGCGAGCAAAAAGACGCTGACAAGGCAGGTCAAAATGCCGCTTGCAATGCCGCAGAGCACCGCTTTGTAGTTCTTTTTGAGCAGTTCAAACTGCTCGTACAGCGGGATGGCAAGGCAGACCGTGGCGGGTGTGAGCAGATAGCTTACATACTTTGCGCCGTCATAGTATGTATCATAGTCGATGTCGAGCATGAGCAGTGCGACGATCACGAGGATGATCGCGATGAGCAGAGGATTGAACAGCATATGCTTCAGCTTCTTCTGCACAAACAGACCGATGCAGTAGGCGAGCAGTGTCAAAAATACGCCGAAGAACATGGAATTTGCAAGAAATTCACGCATTTTTCTTTGCCTCCTTCTTTTTGCCAAGGCGGATGATGCCTTGTGTTACCTTGCCCGAGATCAGCATGACCATAAAGGTGGAAAGTATAATGATCACGGTGTAGGCGAGCCAGTTCGGGGCAAAGACGTCCCACGTGTCGATGAGTCCGACCGTCGCGGGGATGAACATAATCTGCATGATGCTCACGAGGAAGAGTCCCGTTTCCTTGACCGCAGAGAGCGGGATGATCTTAAATTCAAGGCAGCAAAAGAGGATCACCACGCCGTAGATGCTCGCGGGGACGGGCAGGGGGATGAGGTGATTCAGCGCCTCGCCGATCAGCGAGATAAATGTGATGATGGCAAATTGTTTGATATATTTCAAGGCAAAAACTCCTTTCCAAATCTCCTAAAGTATACCATTTTGCACCGCCCACCGCAAGTGCAAAGTCAGCTTTTATGAAATTTTGTTTAAACAGGCAAATGCGATCATAAGAAATAAAAGAATCGGCACCCGAACAGGGTGCCGATTCTTTGGGTTATCTGTACAGCAGCCATACGATCTCGTCCGAGTCAACGGAGAGATAGGGGGCGGTCTGCTTTTCATACTCCTCTTTTGTGACTTTCGTATCGCTTAGGTAATACTCGTCCGTATCCGCATATGCATGGACGCATAGCCCGTCCTCGCTGTTTGCGATGACCGTATATGAGGACGGCGTACGCAAAAGCAGTTCGGGATCTTCGTCACCGATCACGTCCAGATAGGCATAGCCGTTTCCTTTTTGGTTTTTGCCGCTTGGGTAGAACTCGGTTACATAGCAGTCTGCGCCGTCATATGTTACGGGCATTTCACCCGACAGAAAAGCATCATACACACTTTCGGGCTCATGTGCGCGCACGATCTCTTCCAGTGCCGTGCGGATATGGTAAATGCCGTATCGCTCGCCTGCGCACCACATGGATGCAAGATGCGGTGTATATCCGTCGGTGCCGAGGATATAGGTGGTCTCACCGTCCACGCCTAACGGTTCTTCCGGATTCCATGTCGGAATGTTCGCAAGATCCCATTCGGAGAGCGTTGCTTCGATGCGCGACTGCTCCTCGCTGTCAAGCGCAATACGCATTTCCCGCAGGAGTACATAGGGATCTCCCTCGTCAAAGTGCCGATATATAAGCTCCGCCGTGCCGTCTTCGTAGAGGCAAAGATCGTAGTTGTATATTCCGCCGCTTCCAACGCGGTTATCGGTTATCGTGTCAAAGAATTTATATTGCACCGTGCGGTAAACATATTGCAGCGGCTTTTCCGCGCTGTCAAATACGTCCTCGGCAAGACCGCTTAGCGAAATTTCTTCGCAATGGTTCAGATACTGTTTCCAGCGTCGTTCGATCTTTTCATTGACCTGTTGAATGGTATAGTAGTCCAAAGATGTCGTGCCGCTGACATAATCCTGCAGTAGCTGCTCGCCTTGCTTGCAGGAGGCGCACAGGAGAACAGCAAAAATTGCTGTGCAAAAGAAAGATAAAAAAGTCCGTTTCATCGTTGCGCCCCCTCGCGGATGATTATATAAATATTGTATCAAATATTGTATATAATGTCAAGGAGCGAGAGTGGAAAGGAAAATGATTGTTTTGGGGGAATGATTTGCGCCTGCGGCGCATGATTTGGCGGCGATGCCGCCATGATTTGGAGCTGTCGCTCCATGATTTGAATTGCGATCCCTTATGCCCCGCAGGGCAAATCATGCCGAGGGCAAATCATGAGCACGGTAGTGCTCAAATCATGCGATCCCAAGGATCGCAATTCATTGTTTACGCGCAAAGCGCGTAAACTTTAATATTTATACTTCTTCTTATTCGCTGCGAGGAAGATCTCGGTCACGATGAATGCCATGACTTCGGCGGTGACGATGGAGATCCGGATGCAGTCCACCACGCCGTAGATCGAGGTGAAGATCATGATGATGATCGACGGCAGGGTAAAGCGTAGCAGCTTTTTATAGGTAAAATGATCGGATAATTGAATGTTCATATATACTCCTTACAAAACAAAAAGGATAAGATGACCGCACACGCGTTCCCCTTATCCGGGTGTATCGCTACGGCGATACACCCTCCGCAGAAACGGTATGTGCGACATCTTATCCAACCCTTCAATACGTTGAAAAGGTCCTCCGATGACCGTCTTGTGTTGTAGCATCGAAACATGGAAAAGTCAATAGAGATTCTGTTTTTCCGCTTTCTTTTGCAGTTTTTGCGTCTTGCGTTTTTGCTCGTAGTTTTTGAGGATCTGGATCGCTTCGCCGCACATCGGGAAAAGTACGATCGCGTTGAAGATCGTCATCAGTGCGATACCGATATCGCCGACCGTCCAAACGACCTTGTACGCCGCAAGTCCGCCGATAAACAGCATCACCAGTGTGATGATCTTGTAAACGGTCTGTGCAAGGGGCTTGTTGCCGAAGATGTAGGAGATGTTGGAACGCGCGTAGAACAAAACGCCTATAAAGGTGGAGAAGGCAAACAGCCAAAGCGTGATGGCGATAAAAATGTTGCCGAAGGTTCCGAGGTGGTATTCCATTGCCGCTTGCAAAAGGGACATGCCCTCGAGCGATGCAACGGTCTCTTCGGGAACGAGCAGCATGATGAAGGCTGTGCAGCTGCAAATGATGACGGTATCGATCAAAACGCCGAGTGCCTGTGTGAGACCGATCTTTGCGGGATCATCGGTATCGGCGGCAGCCGCTGCGCAGGGTGCAGAGCCGGAGCCTGCTTCATTGGAGAACAGACCGCGCTTGATGCCGTTCATGAGCACCGCGCCGAAGCCGCCGGCAACCACCTGACGGATGCCGAATGCCTCTGCGAAGATCCTGCCGAACACGCCGGGGAGCAGGGAAAAGTTTTTTACGAGAATAAAGACGGTGATCAAAAAATAGCAGCCTGCCATGATCGGCACGATCACGTCCAGCACTTTGACGGTCGCGTTTTTTCGCAGAACGATCACAGCGGACAGGAGTACCAATACGATAATGGTATACATCGGCGGGATGGAAAAAGCATTGAAAAATGCTTCGGTCACCGAGTTGCCGACCACCTGGCTGATGCCGCACCAACAGATCAGTCCCGAGATCGCAAACAGGATCGCAAGCACGGAGCGACGCAGCTTCTTTTTATGTACTTTCTCCGAAAAAGCGTGGATATAATAGGCGGGACCGCCCTTGTAGCCGCCGTAGATGGGATCTTCGGTTTTATATTTCTGTGCGAGAACCGATTCCACAAAGGAGGAGGATGCACCGATCAGCGCTGTGACCCACATCCAGAACACTGCGCCCGCGCCGCCCGCGGAGATCGCCGCGACAACGCCTGCGAGGTTACCCATGCCGACACGCGTTGCGGTCGAAACGATCAATGCCTGCCAACCGGAGAGGGCATGCTGCTGTGTTTTTTCTTTTTCGCCTACCGCACGGATCATTTCCGGCAGAAGACGTATGGGCAGAACTCTTGTTCGGATCGTGCAATAGATGCCCATTGCGAGCAGAATGATCACCAAAAGGGAAAGCCCGAGCGTGTCGCCGCCGGGCAGGGGAATGGTGATCAGATCTCCCCACAGTCGTTCGTAAATAAAATTGATGATTTTTTCGAGCATGGCGTTTATACTCCATAATTTTATTCGTCGCGACAAAATGCGCGTCTTTTTCAGTATACCATAGATTTCCACAGAAGTCCAAGCTTTTTTGTAATTTCTGTTTCTGCAAAGCAAAACTGTTATAGTTTTCAGGGGAATAGATCGTTAAAACCGTGCATACGGCGTTAGCGGCGGGTAGCAGGAGGAGAAGCGTCTCGTTGAGCGGATCGCTGCGTATCGGCATATAAAATATAACGCGACCAAAAGATCTACCAAGTGGTGGCGGAGCCCAACATCAGCTATTATTATCTCAGCCATTTTGTGAAAGGTCTTTTCATGCATTTCGCGAAAAAACGTGACAAACGCACGGTTGTGTGTTACAATGTGTAAAAAAGGAAACAAAACAGAGGGGTATAATGAACTACGAAAGCGACTTTGAACCAGCGAAAAAGATGTTCTACAGTGACGAGATACAAAAGAGCTGGCGCGTACATATGCTGACTTTTTATCCTTTGCTGGAAGATGCGTTTGCAGAGGATTATTCGGCGCGTATCACGCTCACGGCTGCACTGAATCATATCAGCCGTCAAAACTTTGCGGAAGGTCTTCGATATTTAGATCTTTTGGAGGATAGCTGCACCAATGATACCGATACGGCGGCACTGCTATTGTTTCGCGGTGTTTGCAGTGAGATGCAAGGGAAAAAGGATGATATGCTTTCTTACTACCGTGAAGCGGGAAAGCTGTATACGCGTTTTTACTGGCCCTATCTCAAAGTAGCAAAGAGTGCGCACGCGGACGCGATCTTCGATGTTGCCGAGCGGAATTACCGCGCCGCTATCCGCTGCTTTGACGGTGAAAAACTGCCTATGCAGAGTAAGATCATTCTCGCTTCTGCGTATACGAACTATGCTTCCTGCCTTACGGTGATGCATCGCTTTGCCGAGGCAGAAGCGACGTTGAAACGCTCGGAGGAGATCCGTCCCGAACAGCCGGGCAGAGAAGCATCGTGGGCGGTGCTGTACGCAGCCAAAAAACAAAAGGACAAGGCACAAGCGTGCCTGACAGCCTTGCAGCAGAACAATGACGATATGTATGCGGCGTGTGCACCTATGGTGCAGGCAATTCTCGCCGGAAAGCATCCGCATTTTTCCAAGGTGCGCCTGAGAACGACCGGAATCACCCACTTTTGGGGAGTGTTTTGCAAGTATGAAACGGACCTTGCAGATCAGATGCGGCAGAAGAATTATGATGTGGTGAGGGATTCGCTGCGGCGTATGTTGCGCTGCTATTTGCACTTTTTAGATCGGGATCCCGATATCGGCTTGCAGATGCAGGAGAATACATTTATCGTGGTTCTTTCCGATTTTTATATGGTCAGCCTCAACCATGCCTATCAAAAACTCCTCGAAGCAAAACCGCCGCTGGCAAACAATTGGATCTTTATGATTGCACATTAAAACAAATTAACCGATTGAGCGATATGGAGGTTTTATGGGATTGTTTGATTTTTTTAAAAAGAAGCCTGATGAGACAGATAATCATGTCATCCATGATGAGAATAATTTTGTCGTTGATATGTACGGTTTAATTTGCGAAAAGTGCAAGTACGGCGATGCTATGGAAAACTTGAATGCGTTTGAAAGAGTTTTTTATGTTACACAAGAACTGGAGGCGGAAGTGAATAACGGAGGCTTTTCGCAGTTCTTTTACAATTCAAGCGGTGATTTTTCGAATGAATTGGTGCATGTATTCACGGAAATCGGCGCGTATAAAACTGCCGAGATCTGTAAAAAAGCGCTGTCCGCATTCGGTCGGGAGCTTCCTGCGGATAGGACAGAAAGAGAAAACATATTGGATGAAATGGATTGGGATGGAATCAATGATATTCTGAGCCAATGCGATGACGCTTTTTATAATTATGAAGAGGATCTGAACGCTCTGAATCGTGCGTATATTATGCAGCATCGTGAATTTTTTGATAGGTATAGCAAAACGGTAGGTCGCAATTGACCTACCGTTTTTGTCTTAATCCAATTCTTTCTTGCCCGTGTAGAGCTCGTAGTATCTGCCGCCGAGGGCGAGGAGCTCGTCGTGGGTGCCGCGTTCGATGATCTCACCTTTTTCAAGAACCATGATCGCGTTTGCATTGCGGACCGTGGAAAGGCGGTGCGCGATGACAAAGGTCGTGCGGTTCTGCATCAGGCGATCCATGCCGTGCTCGATGTGGCGCTCGGTGCGGGTATCGACCGAGCTTGTCGCCTCATCCAGAATGAGGATGGGTGCCTTGGAGATCGCGGCACGCGCAATGTTGAGGAGCTGGCGCTGTCCCTGCGAGAGGTTTGCGCCGTCGCCCGTGATCACGGTGTCGTAGCCGTTTTCCAAGCGCATGATGAAGCTGTGCGCACTTGCGGTCTTTGCTGCGGCGATGACTTCCTCATCGGTTGCATCGGGGCGACCGTAGCGGATATTCTCCATGATCGTGCCTGTAAACAGGTGCGTGTCCTGCAAAACCATCGCGACATTTTTGCGGAGTACATCCCGTTTGATGTCACGAATATTCACATCATCGATCGTGATCTCACCCGCATCGATGTCGTAGAAGCGGTTGATCAAATTGGTGATCGTGGTTTTACCGGCGCCTGTTGAACCGACAAAGGCGATCTTTTGACCGGGCTTTGCATACAGCGAGATGTTTTTCAGGATGGTTTTGCCGGGAACATAGCCAAAGGTGACATCCTTCAGCTTGACATAGCCTTTCATGTCGGGCATTGCGTTTGCGTCGGGCACATCGGGCTCTTCCTCGGGGCGGTCGATGATGTCAAACACGCGCTCTGCGCCTGCAAGCGCAGAGAATATGGTGTTCATCTGCATGGAGATCTCGTTGATAGGACGCGCGAACTGTCTGGAATAGTTGACAAAAATACCGAGACCGCCGAGGTCGAACTTGTCAAGCAGACAGAGAATACCGCCAATGCCTGCCGTTATCGCATAGCTGATCTGACCGGTGTTGCCCATGATGGGGCCCATGATGCCGCCGTAGAACTGTGCGTGTATCTGTTTATGCCGCAGGTCATCGTTGAGCAGGGCAAACTCGTCCACGCAGGTGTCTTCGTGGTTGAATACCTTGACAACTTTTTGTCCCGAGACGGTTTCCTCTACATAGCCGTTGACGGCACCCAGCGCCGCCTGCTGAGAGGAATAGTATTTGCGCGAACGCTTGGTGATGGCTGCACCGCCGAAGATGAAAAACGGAATAAATACAACGGTAATAAGCGTCAACCAGATGTTGGTATAGCACATGATCGCAAAGGTGCCGACCAGCGTGATCACGCCCGAAACAAGGCTCGTCAGCGTTTGATCCAGCATCATGGCGATATTGTCCACATCGTTGGTAAAGCGGCTCATGATCTCGCCGTGGCTTTCATTGTCAAAGAATTTGATCGGCAGCTTTTGCACTTTCGCAAACAAATCGCCGCGCAGCTTGCGCATCGAGTTCTGCGAGATATGCAGCATCATTTTTGCCTGCAAGTATTGTGCAACGATATGCACAGCATAGATGCACAGCAGCACGAGCAAATAAAAGATAATGGCTTGCGTCCGCTGTGCAGCGCCCGCATCGGGCATGTTTTCGCCGGAAACGATATTCAAGATCGGGCGCAGGATGTATCCGGCTGCGATGTTGGCAACCGTGGAAATGACGAGGAATACCAGTGCGACGATCAGTAGGTATTTGTATGAACCGATGTACTTCAGCAGTCTGCCGACGATCTTTTTTACATCGCCCTTGGGTTTGACCACAGGCATACCGCGTCCGCCGGGGCCTCCCGGTCCGCGTCCGCCCGGACCGCGCAGCGGCGGCATGCCACCGCTTTTCTGCGGTGCGGCAGATGCGTTGTATTGCTTTTGCAGATCTTCCAGTGTGCGCTTAGCCATTTGCCGCTACCCCCTTATTTTCCATTTGCAATGAATAGATCTCTTTGTATTCTTCGCAGGATGTCAGCAGTTCATCATGCGTGCCGAGACCTGCGATCTTGCCGTCATCGAGCACGAGAATGCGGTCGGCATCCATGACCGAGGTAATGCGCTGCGCGATGATGATCTTGGTCGAGCTTTTCAGCGTGGTTGCAAACGCCTCGCGGATCTTCGCCTCGGTGGCAGTGTCTACCGCGCTTGTCGAGTCATCCAGGATCAGAATTTTCGGCTTTTTGAGCAGGGCGCGCGCAATGCAGAGACGCTGCTTTTGTCCGCCCGAAACATTTGCGCCGCCGCGCTCGATCTCATGCGCATAGCCATCGGTAAAGCTCTCGATAAAGCTGTCTGCCTGTGCGGTGTCGGCGGCGGCTTTCATTTCTTCGAGCGTTGCCTCTTCATCGCCCCAGCGCAGGTTTTCCGCAACGGTGCCCGAGAAGAGCAGGTTCTTTTGCAGTACCATGCCGATGCCCTCGCGCAGCGCATGCAGCGAGTAGTCACGCACGTTTACACCGTCGATCAGTATTTCGCCGTCATCTGCGTCGTACAGACGCGGGATCAGCGAAACCAGCGTGGACTTACCGCTGCCGGTGCCGCCGATTATACCGAGCGTTTCGCCTGCACGAATGTCAAAATTGATGTTCTCCAGAACGCAGTCGGGACTGTTTTTGTAGTAGCGGAAGCTTACATTTTTAAACTGTACCGCACCGTGCTCGACCGCGCGATCTTTGTGCTCCGCGGTGTCGTCATTGATATCGGGAGTCTCGCTCAGCACCTCGCTGATACGCTTTGCCGATGCCGCTGCGCGCGAAGCGTTCATAAAGAGCATAGTCACCATCATCAGCGACATGAGGATCTGGTTGATGTATGTAAGCAGTGCGTTGAAATCGCTGTAGGGAAGTGTACCGCCGAGTACCATGTTGCCGCCGAACCATACGACTGCAAGCGTTGTCAAATTCATGACCAGGATCATGATCGGCTGGGTCAGGATCATAACGTTCATGGCACGCATTGCGGCATTGCGGAGGTTGTCGTTCGCCTCTGCAAACTTTTCCTGTTCGTAGTCTTCGCGGACAAAGGATTTGACCACGCGGATGTTGGTAAAGTTTTCGCCCACGGTATTGTTGAGCGCATCGACCTTGCCCTGCATCGCGCCGAAGCGAGGGAAGCCGACCTTCATAACCACAAAGAGCAATACAGAGAGCAGCGGGATCGCCACAGCCAGAATCAGCGCCAATTTGGGGCTGATGGTGATCGTCATAATGACCGCGCCGATCAGCATGCCGGGGTTGCGCAGAAACATACGCAGCAGCATGTTGACAAAGTTCTGCACCTGCGTAACATCGTTGGTAAGTCTTGTGATCAGCGAACCGGTCTGAAACTTGTCAATGTTTGCAAACGAGAACTTTTGTACCTTTTTATATACGTCCAGTCGCAGATCACTGCCGAAGTTGACCGATGCCTTGGCACCGAAGTAGGCGCCGCCGACACCGCCGATCATCATCAGTATGGCGACGAGGATCATCAGCGCCGCCATGCCGACCACAAACCAGATGTCACCCGTTTCGGCAACGAGATTTTCTTCAGCGCGTTTTACGATCATGGAGTAGAGCTTCGGCATCAGTACTTCGCCGAGCACCTCCACGATCATGCAAAGCGGGCCGAGAATGAAATACTTAGTGTACGGTTTTACGTACTGCATCCATCGTTTCAAGTGAAATTTCCTCCTTCATTGTTTACGGTTTCTTCCAGTGAACGGACATTGGCTTGTATGCGATCCATATAGCTGTTGAACTGCGCCATTTCCTGCGGATCGAAGCCATCGAAAACCGAAGTGTCGATTCGGTCAAAAAACTTCTTGGACATCTCTACGATCTTTTTTCCCGATTCGGTCAGCGCAATGCTGTTGAAACGGGAATCTGCGGCGTTGGTTTCCCGCAGAATATAGCCGTCGGTCTCCATTTTTTTCAGCGTGACCGCAACTGCCGCGGTGCTGATCTCCAGCTTTTCGGCAAGATAGGTCTGCGAAAGGTCGCCGCCCGTGTCCGAAAGGATCATCAGCATGCGGTGCGCCGAGCGTCCGAGTCCCGTTTGCTCGCGCATCTTGTCAAAAATATGGCGATGCTTGCGCATGGTCGTGATCAGCTTTTGTATGGTATTGTGTGCGGATATCTCATCTGCATTTTGCAAAGTCAAGTTTCTTCCTCCCCCTGTACGATTTTTTAGATGGTTAACAAGTTAATGATTAACTACTTAACTATTATAGCAGACATACAGCCTTTGTCAATAAAATTTATCGTATTTTTAAAAAAAGTTCACAATTCCGAAATTATGTGTTATAATTAAACGAACATAACTTAAAATGGTAGAAAATGTTATGACATGTACACTTTGTCCGCGCCTGTGCGGTGCGGATCGCGAAAACGGGAAAATCGGATACTGCGGCGCAGATGGCACCTTGAAAGTGGCGCGCGCATCGCTCCACATGTGGGAGGAACCGCCCATCTCGGGAGAGCGGGGCAGCGGCACGGTGTTCTTTTCGCATTGTCCCCTGAAATGCGTCTACTGCCAGAACCGCCGGATCTCAAGCGGCGGCGACGGACTGCCGATCACCGTGGAGCGGCTCTGCGACATTTTCTTTGAACTGCGCGCAAAGGGCGCACACAACATCAATCTTGTGTCCCCCACGCAGTATGCAGACCGCATCGCCGATGCGATCCGCATGGCAAAGAAAAGGGGCTTTGACCTGCCGTTTGTGTACAACACGAGCGGGTATGAGCGCATCGAAGCGCTGCAGACGATGGCAGGGCTCATTGACATTTATCTTACCGATTTTAAGTATATGTCCCCATCCCTCGCCCGCAAATATTCGCACGCCGCCGACTATCCAACGGTCGCGGCTGCGGCACTTGGTGAAATGATGTTCCAACAACCGAAGTGCGAGTATCACGGCGAGCTTCTCCGCCGCGGTGTGATCGTGCGGCACTTGCTCCTGCCGGGGCAGACCGCCGATTCCAAAGACGTGATCGACACGTTTGCGTCCGTCTGCGGCAAAGGTGCGTGGCTGTCGCTCATGCGGCAGTATACACCGCCGAAAGAATGTGCTTGCCCCGAGCTGATGCGTCCGATCACCGATGCCGAGTATGACGAGGTGGTTGGATATGCCGAGCTCTGCGGCATCACCAAGCTGTTCTTGCAGGAAAGCGAGAGCGTTTCCGAAAGCTTTATACCTGATTTTGATTACAGTGGGGTGCTTCCCCAAGGAGAATGACTTATGATACTGAACCATACTGAAATTGCAAAGCTTGTGACCAACTGCCTTACGGTCAAAAAACGCGAAAATGGCAGAACCGAGTTCATCCGCATGACTGATAAGCAGATGGAGATCTATGACAGAACCAAGTTCCCCGGTGCACATTGCGATCCCTGTATGTGCTTTGATTTTCTCTATGACGGGCAGATCATTGCATTTGAGTTTTTTCCCATTTATAAAACCAGCCGAAACTTCCTTTCGTTTGATCTCTACGCGGATGATACCATGGTACATTCGCTCTTTACCTATGCCGATGCAGAGGGCGAGCGGCAGTTTTTCTATAAATTCCCGACCAAGGAGAAGCGCCGCATCCGTCTGTTTTTGCCGTTCTCGGTAGGAATCGAGCTCTGGAGCTTCACGCTCGATGACGGATCGCATTATGAGCCGACGCCGACAGAGGGCAGAAAAAAGATCCTCTTCCTCGGCGACTCGATCACGCACGGCTATGATACGCACTACACCTCGATGAGCTATGCAGCGACCGTTGCGCGCCATTATGATGCGGTTTGCCTCAATCAGGCGGTCGGCGGCTATATTTTCAATGCGGATATGATCGACGAGGCGCTTCCGTTTGATCCCGATGCGATCACCGTAGCATACGGCACAAACGACTGGGGACGCTACGGCGCAGATGAGGAGAAATACAGAGAAGCGGCAAAGTCCTACATTGACAAGCTTTGCACGCTCTATGCTGATAAACATATCTTCGGCCTTTTGCCCGTATGGCGTGCGGATGAGGATCGCCGCCCCGAGCGCATGCCGTTTGAAAAGGTGTATACGATTCTCCGCGAATGTTACGCAGCACATCCGAATGTCACGATCATCGAGGGTGGCGAGCTTGTACCCAATCTGCGCCCTTTTTATACGGACGGTCTGCATCCGAACACGATCGGTCAGCATGTGTACGGTCTGAATGTGATCGAAGCGATGGAAAAGGCAGGATTTAAGAAATAACATGGCGAAAGATAAGGAAAAAGATATCAAGACAAATGCGATGCGCATTTTGGAGACGCTCGGCATTTCCTATGAGGTGATCACGTATGAGTGCGACGAGTTTATCGACGGGGTGCACCTCGCCGATAAACTCGGACAGCCGAAGGAGTCTACCTTTAAGACGCTGGTCGCCCAGGGAAAGAGCGGGGGATACTTCGCGTTCGTCATCCCCGTTGCCGAGGAACTCGACCTCAAGGCGGCGGCGCGCGCCGTCGGCGAAAAGGCGGTCGAGCTGATCCCCGTTAAGGATATCACCAAGGTCACGGGTTACATCCGCGGCGGCTGCACCGCCATCGGCATGAAAAAGGATTATCCCACGGTCATTGACGAGACCTGCGTGCTGTTTGACAAGATCATGGTCTCGGGCGGTCGCATCGGCTCGCAGATGATCCTCACGCCCGATGACTATATCAAAGCCACAAAAGCCAAGTGCCTTCCGATCATTTTTTGAATCCTGTCGAAAAACCAAGGTTTTTCGACAAAGGGGGCGCAAGTCTCAGCAAGTAAGGAACTCCGTTCCTACCGACCTAAAGGTCGCACTCACCGTGCGCGCCCCCATAAGGAGTTTTAAAGATAGCTAAAGCGTAGCTTTAGGTTGTGCATTGTCCGTCTTTAAAACAAAATTTGATTAGAATTGCTTATCAAAAATGTTTTTCCATAACTGAAAAAACGGAAAGATATTTTTCTTGCCGATTTTTTTTAGAAAAATATTGACAAACCCTTTTGAAACTGCTATAATAGTGGACGTTGCCACGGTACACACTATGTACCTTTAGCTCAGTTGGATAGAGCAACTGCCTTCTAAGCAGTAGGTCGAGGGTTCGAGTCCCCCAAGGTACGCCATGCCCGCTGCTTCAGCGGGATATGGTGGGCGTAGCTCAGTTGGTTAGAGCGCCAGGTTGTGGCCCTGGAGGTCATGGGTTCGATTCCCACCGCTCACCCCAGAAAAA
>JAFTOT010000009.1 GCA_017463665.1 Clostridia bacterium
ATTCTGTTTTGCTTGCTTTTTCTTTCCGTATACATCTCGCCTTGCTCCTATTCGCTTTCTTCTCCTCTATTATACCATTTTTCCACGCATTAAAAAAGGTCCAGAACTCTCGTTCTGAACCTTTTTTGTCAGCAGTCTGGAGTACGAACAAAAATGTTCGTACTCCTTTTTGTGAGCACTTTTTATTTAGATCTTGCCCTCGATGGTGTCTACGCCGCGCTTGAATACCGACCAATCCTCGGTCGAACGGAGCGTTTCCATACGGAATGCGCAGGGCCACATAACCAGCCACTCGGACGGATTGAAGGGCGGCAGCGTGGGACGTCCCCAACGGGTCTGGAAGACCGCCTCATCCTGCGAGCCTGCGGGACGAACCTTGCCGCGGATGCAGAGCGTACCGTCGGAGATGAGCTGCGATGCAGCGCACCAGAGTGCAGTGCCGCGCTCCTGCCACTGCTTCTTGCCGGTGAGATCATAGAGCTTCAAGAAGCTGCGAACATCGCGCAGGCAGTACTGGTCAACCGCATTGTGTCCGGTGGAAACAGCGGTGATGCCGAGCGTATCGTAGCCGATCTTGGCAAGCGTGGTCTCTGCGGGATACTTTGCGGTATAGTGCATCATCCAGGTGCTGATATACCACGCAACATCCTCTGCGCAGTTCACATACTTTTCATCCTTGGTAACATCGTAGAGCGCGAGTGCAGCTTCCAGCAGCGGGCTCGAGGACTCCTTGTCGATGCAGTAGGTATCCAGCGCGCCTGCGGTGGTAAAGCCGTTGTCGCTGAGTTCCTTATAGTAGCAGTCAAACGCCTTAACAGCGCTGTCGAGATACTTCTTGTCGTTCGTGCGCTTGTATGCTTCGAGCACAGCGGGGATCAGGAACGCGCCGATGGTACCATTCTGCTGACGAACGCTGCCATCCTTGTTCCAGCTCTTCGCAAACTCGCCGCTCTCAAGCTGTCTCGAAACGACGAAGTTGACCATGCCCATTGCATAGTCGATATATTCGGGGCGGGGCGTGCCGCACTTCTCCATCAGGTCTGCAGCGAGGAAGTACTGTACTGCACCCTGACCGAGGTTGCAGGCATCAACCGGGATCTCTCTGGTCTGATCGATCGGTGCGCCGTCGAATTTGATCTGTACAAGTCCCTCTACGCCATCAAGCTTGGTATACTTGGGCCATGCATCGAGACACATGGAAGCCTTCTCGTATGCGTCCTCGTCACCGCTGCGCAGATACTCATAGAGCAGCGTGTTGGATGCGGAGGCACTCTGTCCTACCCAACCCATCTCATACTTGATCTGATCGCGCTTTGCATAGAAGCAGGTGGAATTATACCACTGCAAACCGCGGTTGAAAGCGACAAAGCCGTCCTTCTCCTTGGTCCAAAGCGACTTCATAAATGCAACGCTGTAGCGCCACATATCCTCGGGCTGCATGGGTGCGGGCAGTTCATGTCCGTAATAGCGCCATGCAAAATCAAGCAGCGTACGTGCCTGATGACGCTCTCTCTCGACGGGGAATGTAACGATCACAGCTTCAAAGGTGTCACGGGGCTCCATGGTGCCCATGTACGCCTCTTTCCACTCGTGTCTGCCGAGCATCTTGGGACCTGCCTGCTCGGGCCATACAAGCGCGTGACGCTCCATACCGCTCTCTACCTTATAGAGCGAGCAGCTGGGCGTGTCGTCCTGCACTGCCATCATCGCAACTGCGAAAGCGTTCTCCATTTCGGTATAGGTGCACGCGGGAATCATAACTCTGTGCCACTCGTAGGTCCACGGAGTACCCTCAAAGCTGTCACCGACATACTCTTCGCTGTCGCCCCAGCCATTACCGTTATAGTTTACGGCGGGAACCATGGTATATTTCGGTGCGCTTGCGGTGTCGAATTCCATGCGCATATTGTCAGTGGGCGTGTTCAGCTTTCTCGTCCACTTCCATGCACCGTCCTCGATCTTCTCAAAGCTGTCTGCGGCATCCTCACGGCACTGGATCGTCAGCAGAACTGTGCTGCCATCGGTCAGCTGCCATGCATTGCCGTTTTTCTGGAATGCAAAGCATTTCATATCAATTACCTCGATACACATAATATTACAATTGTATTGTACCGCATTTTTTCACGCATTGCAAGGGAATAAACGGATAAAGCGGTACAAAGAAATGAACCATTTTGAAATTTTTTTGAAAATTGGGTTAAATCTTTTACCAAATCCCCTTTTCTGCGAAAAAATAGTATATAATCGTTTATAGAAGCAAAGTAAAGTGAAGCAAAGGAGATACTGCGATGAATATACTATTTTTTCTCCGCCCCAAAAGCGGGGTTACATATCTGACCATGGGCAACAGCCTCCGGCAGGGACTTGAAAAGATGAAAAACAGCGGATACACCGAGATCCCCGTTGTGGACAAAGAAGGATGCTATGTCGGCACGGTGAGCCAAGGCGGCTTTTTGTGGAAGATCCTCGAAGAGGACTTTACCGACATGCAAATGGCGCAGACGACCAAGATCGACTCGATCGTGTCACAGCGTATTCTGCCCGTCCGCGTGAATACCACCATGGAGGATCTCCTCTCCAAAGCAGCAGACCAAAACTTTGTCCCCGTCGTAGACGACTACGGTGCCTTCGTCGGTATCATCACAAGGCGCGATATCATCAAGTATTTTTCCGAAAAACAAAAGTAAAAGTAAAAGCCAATAAAAAAATCCGCAGATTTCTCTGCGGATTTTTTGTTGGATATTTTAGCCGACGATACCCGAACGCTCGATACCTTGTACAAGGTATCTCTGGCAGAACAGGTACATAACAACCAGCGGCATGATGATCATCAGACCGCAAGTATTGTTGATCGCCGAATAATAGAGCTCCTGTCCGGCGTACGTCGTTTCCAGAGACTTCGGAATACCGACGATGTCGGGCATCAGCTTGATCTTGTTGGTGGAGATGAACATGTTGGTGTAGAAGTCATCGGTCCACTGCCAAGAGAAAGCGAACAGGAAGATGGTGATCATCATCGGCACGGACAGCGGGATGATGATCTGCAGGAAGGTACGGAGAGTACCCGAGCCGTCGATGTATGCGCTCTCTTCGAGCTCATCCGGAACGCCGCGGAAGAACTGACGCATCATGAAGATGTACAGACCGTTCTTGAACGCAAGACCGGTTGCCGACAGGATAACCAGCGGCCAGTACGAAGCGGTAAGCTGTACGCCGCCGTTGCCCGCGATCGCATCAATAATACCGGTGTATCCGAACGATTCAAACAGACCGAAGAAATCAAACAGGTCGAAATAACGGAACTGCATGAACATGGAAAGGTATACGGTACCGTGCGGAACGACCATCGTCAGGATAACCGCACCCATAACCAGTGCGTTGCCCTTGAACTTGAACTTTGCAAGTCCGTAACCGACGAGGCAGGACACAAAGGTCTGCAGGATCGCCGAAATGAGCGACAAACTCAAGGTGTTGAAGAAAGCGGAAATGTAATCATTCTCGAGGAAGATCGCCTTATACTGATCGAGCGAAGGATACTTCGGGATCAGCATGACAGTTACATCGATGAAGTCCTCAGGGCTCATAAACGATGCTGCGATCTTCGTGAAGAAGGGATACAGTACAACATACGAAACGCCAAGCAGGATAACAAAGCGGAAGATGTACCAAACAATGTTGGTATAGAACGCCAGGTTACCGAACTTTGCCTTGAGTCGATCCTTCAGAGGAGTACGGTCAAACTCAACGCGAATCTTATTTTTGGTTTCCTTTTTAACAGCAGGTTGCGAATTCATTTATTTACTCCTCCTTTCTTAGTCTCTTCTCTGGTAGAATACGAACGCCGACATGATACCGCAGACTGCAGCCAGGATCAGGATAACGACGAGGAAGTACATCCATGCCATCGCGGAACTGAGAACGTTACCGTCGGGCTGAGAATATACGCTGTCGATAAGCTTCATGACCGCATTGGACTCAGCAGTAAATGCGTCAATGATCGTATACACCGCGTTTACAAGGATCATCGGGCTGATCATCGGGAAGGTGATCTTCCAGAAGGTCTCCCAAGTGGTCGCGCCGTCCATCTTACAGGACTCGTAAATTGCAGGAGAAATAGACTGAAGGCCTGCCAAGAAGATCAGGATCTGTACGCCCGAACGGTTGATGATGTTGGAAATGCTGTCTACAGCACTTGCAACATACTCTACGAGCTCTGTACCGACCTTCATGTTTGCAAACAGCGCTTCGAGGTCAATCGCTGCGGAAAGCTGTGCCGCAGCGCTTTGACCGGTACCGTCATCGATACCGCCCTCGGAAGCATCCATGAACTCCGAGAGGTTGTTCTGTGCTTCGATCGACGAGATAAGACCCGTGGAAAGAATAACAGGAACGAACAGGATTGCACGGAACGCTGCTCTGCCCGCGATCTTATCATTGAGCAGAACTGCGATAAACAGCGAGAAGATGACGATAGAGGGAACCTCCAGCACCAGCTGCTGAATACCTGTTACAAGCGTTTTGACGAAGTCGGCGTTTTCAAACAGTGCCTTCTGATAGTTCTGAATACCAACCCAGGTCAGCGTGTAACCGCCGGTACGAACAGGGTCGATCTCATGGAAACTGAACTTAATCGAGTCAAAAATGATCGGAATGTAGATCAGAATAAATCCGATCACGAAAGGTGCTACAAAGAACCAGCCCGCGTTCGCCTTTCTCTTATCGAGAGAGGCGGGGCGGCGTGTCTTCCGAGGCTTGGAGGAAGAAGCGACGCTTCCTACAGCTTTTGTATTACTCATCTGTTCTTCCCTCCTTAATCAATTACCACATAGCCGTAGCCGTCAACCGTGTAGGTTTCGCCGTCTACAACCGTTGTGATTGCAAAGTTGTTATAGTTGAGGATGAAGGCCTTACCGTTCTCGTAGGTAACCAGTACGATCTGATTGTCATCAGAGGTGTACTTGGTGTACTGATATCCGGTGGTCTCCTTAACAGGCTTCTCCTCGAGCACGGGATTGATCGCCTCACCCGCGCCGATCGTGCCTGCGAGATACTGCTCACGCATCGATTCGATAGCAACCTTCTTAGCGAGCTCGAGATCAGCAGCATCGGTTGCTGCCTTTGCGATCTCGGCGGCTGCCGTATCGGTTGCGAGCTCAGCCTCTGTGGGTACGCGCTCGCCAATCAGGAACTCATGTCCGACGATCAGAGAGGTCTGCAGATCCGCGAGCAGATCATTGAGCTCTTCGTAGCGCTCAACAAGCTCTTCCTTCCAAATGTCGTAACGTACCGAATAGTACTTGCTGAGCATGTAATTTTCCTTCAGCAAC
Organism: Clostridia bacterium; assembly: GCA_017463665.1. Lineage (GTDB taxonomy): Bacteria > Bacillota > Clostridia > Oscillospirales > CAG-272 > UMGS902. The sequence goes on from JAFTOT010000009.1 coordinate 5,328, forward strand.
TCGGTGTTATCATAAGAAAGAATGAAGTAGAGACCGGCGCCGCTCTCGATTGCTCTCAGAATCTCATAGTCGATGTCGCCTGCCATATTCAGCGCGCTGCCCGTAAACTCAAGGCTGCCGTGCAGAACTACGCCCATGAACGGAACGGTTGCGCTTGCATACAGCGAACGGCTGCTCTGCAGCGAAACATTCAGCATCGTATCTACATACTTCCAGGTGTACGCGTTGCCCCTTTCGCTCATAATACCGGTCATGTCGTTCTGAACCGATGCCAAGAACTCTTCGGTGAATTCCTTAGCGTCTGCGCGGTTGTACGGTTCGTCCTCGTCAAAGTCAGAGTTGAGCGCACTGCCGATGGTCGAAAGCGAAATGTTCGTGTTCTCATACTTCAGATAACGCTGCGAGAAGTTACCGTAGAAGTTGGAGAATGCGGAAGGCGAAACGCAGAGCGTGTAGTAAGAAACATACGCCTGCAGGGACGCATCGTATTCACGAAGGCTGGAATAACGGTTGTCGATCGTCTTGACGATGTCGCGGTTGAGCTTCAGACCGTCAAAGGATTCATGGTTATTCACATACGCAAAGTCAAAGTCGGGATATACACCGAAGCCCTTCTCCTTTGCATAAGCAGCCAGCTCCTCAAAGCCGTTGGAGCCGCCAACCGATTTTTCCCAAGCAAGTTTGTAAGGAATGGTCGGATACATACCGCCGTTTGCATAACCGGTCAGTTTGAAGTCAACATTGGTGATACCGGCTGCCGCCAGCTCATCATAGATGGTCTTGATGTCCTCGAAAGTGGTCATCGCCTTGCTTACGGTCGTCGGTACGGAGAGGATCTTCTCGATGGTATCCGTTGCACCAAACGTCTCGATGGTCAGCGGGATGTTCTCATCCACTTCTGCATCGGTCAGGCGCGTGAGCGTACCGTTTTCAAACAGATAATCGCGATATGCACGTGCCATGCCCATCCAAGAGGTCTCATAGTACTCTTCGATGTTGTTGGACTCTGCAACCGTGGGATCGGTCAGCATCACGTATTTAACGGTAAAGCTGCCGACATACTTACGGTTGGAAACGACTTCGATATCGCTGGAGGAACCAACGGAAAGGGAGTCGGAGAGTTTGTAAGAGTCTTTCGGTCTGGGGTTGAAGGAAATCTGAACCGAGTTGTAGTTGTGCAGCTGGTTCTCATGCTTAGCAGAGATTCGGGTGAAAGCATCGCCCTCCTCAATGATCGCTAAGAAGCCGCGCTTTTCGTTGACCTTGGTAGCCTCCTGGACCATCATGGTCTTCTCAACTTCCTCGGTGATCTCCTCGCCCGTTACGGGATCCGTGGAGGTGACCGTCTCGGTATAGACTCGCTCTACGTCCATATACTTGATCTTGGACTTGGATTCTACGATACCGAATACAGGCATACGCATAATGTCCTGGTTAGCAGAGCCTTCCAGCGTCTGGTATGCGAAGTCGGTGCCGTACAGTGTGCCGGCGATCGAAGTGTTCTTACCGGCGAAGTCCGAATAATCCATCAGTGCACCGCTGCCGTCGGGGATGAAGGTATAACCCTCATTGGTATAAGTACCGGCACCCATGTAAGGCAGGAAGGTGATGGTCTGCAAGGTGTACAGCGTCTCGTCAAAGCGGATACCGTTTGCGGGAAGCGTTACCGAGAGACCGTCCTCGGTCAGTGTGTACTCGAGTGCGAGACGGAATACAGGGGTTGCCTGCGTGGTTGCCTCGTAACCGGTCAACTGATGGTCGTACTCCATTTCCTCATACGTATAGTCGGGAGCATAGGTCTTGATGATGTTCTCGATCATGCCAAGCTCACGGTTATTGATGTCGGCGGTAAGTACGTAGATCGCCATATCCTTAGTAACAGGATAGTTTTTCTGCATCTCCGCCTTTACGGAGCTCGGCAGGTTGGGATCGTTAGGATCCTTCAGATCATAGAAGGAATATACCTTAGAGTAGTGGAACTTGCTGTCGATCTTGGACAGGATCTCACTCTCAAGTCTGTCCTTGGAGATCATACGGGGAACGAGGTAGTTTGCATTGGCACGACCGATGGTGTACTCAACGCGGATACCGTTCTTGATCTCTTTTACAATGATCTGACCGAGTTTTGCGGCATCGGCATAGGAGGTATACTCTTTTGCGGTACCGTTATCGGTAAAGTTGACGATGATCTGCGAAAGCAGCTTTTCCTTGGTCGCTTCGGTACCCTTGGAACCTGCGACATCATAGGGGTTGGTGAAGAGGACCTGACCGGAAGCCTTGTCTTTTACAGCGACTTCGGCGGTGTTAGGCTCAATATACAGCTCATAGCCGTACAAATCAAGCTTCTTCTCCATGGTCTCGAGCTTGCGATCTTCCGTGACGAAAGCAAGCGTGGTATAGTCCGGGAATTCTTCCTCCTCGGTTGCTTCTTCTTCCTCAGCTGCAAAGGCAGCGGGCGTCAGACAAAACAGAGATCCGGCAAGAAGCAGGAGTGCAAATATAAGGGATAATACTTTTTTCATGTTCACATACACTCCTTTCTTACATTCGATATTGCAGCTCAACGATGATGTTGGTTACAAAGGACACCATGTTGCTGACAAGGCTGGTGAACAGGATACCGATGAACATAACAACTGCCATGCCCAAGATGGTAACTACGCACATGATCAGGTTCTTACCCAGCGTGTAGTCATGCGTGGTCTGTGCGCCGAAGAAGATCAGCATACCGGTCCAGATATAACCGATATTGATCAGCAGTTCCAGAATGCCGGTCTCGTTTACGAGAACCACATTCGAGAAGAGGGTTGCGGGAATCAGTGTGAGCACCAGCGGGAAGAGCGCATAGCAAGTAGC
>JAFTOT010000024.1 GCA_017463665.1 Clostridia bacterium
GGGATTTGCAAGGTTTTTGCTTTTGTGAGTGGTTTGCAGCAGTAAATGATGGTTCGAGGAGAAACGGTGACAAACAACTTTTGTAGGGACAGGTGTCCTCGACTGTCCGCATGAACCATAGTAAAACGGCGCGTCGAGGACGTCGCGCCCTACAATGTGCCTGCACAGCCTTTACTTCCCTAAACAATCCTTTACAGAATCAACTTTTGTAGGGCTTTTTCAGTTCACTTTTCTTTCTTCTCGTACACCACAAAAATGATGGGCGTTTTGCCGACGGTGACGGGGTACGGCAGCAAGTCTTTCTGCACGATGGCGAGCATCTGCGCCTTGGCATACGCGTCCATCGCACCTATGTGCAGATAATACTGCCACTGATCCACATGCTTCGGCACGCGGTTCTTGCGGCACACCCACACTTTTTCCAGATCGGTGTGCAAAAGCGCATACAGCTCCTCGCGGATCGCCGCCATCGCAGGATCCAGGTACTGCCTTGCTTCTTCAAAAGTCAGCGCGGGGATATCCAGTGCGACCTCGCCGTCGCCGCCGCGTTTCAGGATGCAGAGCTTTTCAAACTCGGGGATCAATTCATGTAACAGCTTGTTGTCGGTCTCCACATCGCAGGGCAGAAACGACGCATAAAAGCGCAGGATGCTTTGCAGCGAGCACTTGTATTTGAATGTATTGTACGCCCAGTGCGCATCGCCGAACAAAGACTGGCAATCGAACATGCGGCAGGCATACCTGCCGTCGTTATTCTTGCTGTATGCGACCTGCACGGGTCCCGAAGAAGCATATTTGACGCGCTGCTTGGGTCCCGCGTCCAGGATCGTGCCCGTCGCCAGCCATCTGCCCGCGTTCGGTCGCTCGGGTGGCTGCTTCGGCTCGTTTTCGCTTTTCGGCTTGCATCTCCGCACAACATCCGCGAGCGTCTGATGCATCACGAACAGGCACAGCGTCGCTTTCTGCTTTTCGGACATGGATGCAAATTCTGCACGCACCATCAGCGGCTCCAAATGCTTCCACACGGTCTGCCATACCGTCTCCGCGTATTTGTCCGCCAGTGCCTCCTGCCTAGGGATGTCGCCGAACGACTCGCTCTGCTGCTGGATAAAGCAGCGGGTGTACACCAGTCCCCCATCGGTGCGCCCCATCAGCTCCCCCTCGACAAGTTTGTCGATCAAGGGCTCGATATACGCCGTGGGCATGCCCATCGTATCGGCAATGCCCCGCACCGAAACGGGATTTTCATACGCGAGGAGCAGAATATTCGGCTCCAGATCCGAGTGCAACAAAGAAAACGGCTCATTGCTCAGACCACAGCTGCCCCAAATTGCCATCGCCATTTTTTTCGGCTCATAGCTGACTTGTGCATATTTCTCCATCTCCAGTCCCTCTCTGATCTGATCCCGCGCGCTCGAAAGTCTGGATTTGACCGTACCCGCGGAAATATGCAGATCGCTTGCGATCTTCTCCACCGAATGTCCGTGCACATAGTACCGCACCGCCACCTCGCGGTAGATGCGGATCAGCCGCCCGAGCTCACGGCGCACCGCGGTGTATTCCTCGTCGCGGCTCTCGGCTTCCTCCTTTTGTAAAAGCGCATCGTCCTGCGGTATGTCCGCGCATTCGTAGGACAGCACATTGTTTTTGTATTTCTGCCGCAGCCATGCGTTGTATTTGTTTTGCAGCACCGCCGCAAGGAATCCTTTCGGATGCTGGACCGCAACGCCCTGCCGCTTTCGCTCCAGCAGCGCCATGATGCTGTCCTGGATCAAGCTGTCCATATCGGGACAGTCGCCGTATTTGCGCGCCGCAAGCTCGGAAACGTACAGCAGATATTCTTCACATTCTTTTGCAAACGCCTTGTCAAAATCGATCACAGAGGTACCTCCTTTCTGCCCTTTGGGCTTGATTTCACCCCTTTAGTTGCACATGTCCTGTTTCGGTTCACACTTTTGTAAAAATTATAGCAAAAAAACGTGCCGCAGTAAAGAAAAATCCACGCCAAAGGCGTGGAAAGGAGGAAAAGAAATAAATCACAGCGAAAATGATCGCGCGAATGTTTTTCCTTGGCTTCCCCTCGAGGTGGAAGCATAGCGACCTACGGTCGCATTGCGGTAAACCGCTGATGAGGTGTAGCCGCCGCAGCGGCGTTCTCCTTTACGTAATAAATGTTACATCTCTCCGGGCACGGATGCGAACTACGTCGCATCCTACACCTCATCCACCGCTAACGCGGTCCCCCTTCCCCTCGAGGGGAAGGCTTGCAATCCATGCAAAAACATGGTAGGGGATGGCGCAGTCGAATGAATCTCGGGCGGCGATGTTACAAAACTGCTATTTTTCTCCCATCTTCGCATACCGAATATATTCGCAATTGCTCGCCTTACTGCGCGTCTGCATCGCGGCATACACGGTGTCGTGCAGTGCTTTTGCCTGCCCGCGCGGCGGGAGAGACCTGTCTGCGTAAAACGGTCCGTCGGCATAGACGGTCATCTTCGGCTTTTTGCCGAAGCGACGCTTTTGGTAGGTGACGGTCACGGCATACACGGGGTTATCAAACTTTACGGGATAGCCAAACGCCGTGTCGGGGAACGGACGGATGCCCGTGTAATATTCCCACACGTGCGCCTCGGGGTAGATGACGATGTACTTTTTCTCCGCAAGCCGCTGTTCCATCGCCGCATGAAACTCGCGCATGCCCTGCATGCTGTCGGGCAGCGGCAGCGCACCGAGGTACGGCAGCAGCTTGCCGACCACGGGGATCGAAAGATTGGCGGGGCTGACCACCACGTACACGCGCCTCGGCAGTGCCGCGAGTGCAGGAATAAACACATCGCCGAGCGGCTGCGTATGGTTGGCGAAGATAAACGCGCCGCTTTTCTTTGCCTGCCGCAAAACATGCGCATTCTCAATGTGCATATGCAGACACAGGCGGCAGTACACGCTTGAAAACACCGCCGCCGCGCCGTAGAGCACCGCCGAAGCGATCCGCGCACCGAGTGAAGATCGCACCCACTTGTACCCATCGGGGATAGCATAGTCCTGCTCCTTCGCCTCGATAAAATCATCGGTGAAGCTGCGGTAATACCGTGTTTCAGGCTCTTTTTTCATGTCCGCCCCCCGCGATCCAGCCCGCAATGTCACTGTTTTCAAACGCATAGGTCAGTGGCTTGCCGTACGCGTCCTCATACGCCGCCTTTTTGAGCGCAAAGTCCCGCGCACGCATCGACTCCGTGTTCTCGCGCACGCTCTTTTCGGGATCGGGATAGAGCACCTCCAGCACATGCATCACATACTGCACCTGCAAAAATTCTTCGGTGTCCGCCTTTTCCTTGTCGCGCATCTCCACAAAGCAGGAGAGGATCGGCACGCCGAATTTCGCCGCATAGTGATACGCACCCGGCATCGGCGGGCGCGGCTTGCGGTAGTTGAACCACATCTCCTGCTCGGGGTAGATGAGAATAAATTCTCCCTTGCCGAGCAGCTCGGAAAGCACGGCGGGAAAGTCGCTGCGGATGTAATGCAGATTGCCCGTGATGGGGATAATATCCGCGTAGTTCATCAAAAATCCGAACATGCCGGGCATCGCTAAATTGGTCTCCTGACTGACGATATGGATGCGTTTTTTGCCGAGTTTTTTGGTCAGGTGCCGCACGACCGTATTATCTGTGGGACCGAAGTGATTGCTGGTGAGGATCGCGCCGCCGCGCACTGCTGTGGCTTTTTCAAAGCCGTCGATCTCGGTATCGCGGTTGAGCGCATAGGTCGCCGCATTTGCCATCTGCCGCGCCACAAAAGACTTTGCGCGATACGCGGCGGTCTTGCGCCGTGCCAGATACCGCTGCACGATCGCATTTTTCTCCGCGTCGGAAAGAACGGGATCGCCGATCTCCACCTTGACATGGAAATCGCCGTTTTCCGCCGCCGTGCGGATATTGGCAATGACCGCTTCTCTGTTTTCGCCGATGATCATAGCCGAATCTTCACTCCGCTTTCCGACATTTTCTTAAAGGTGACATCCTGCGCGGGGATGCTGTCGCCGCGCTCGAGCAAGAGCGCCATGCACCTTGCGTCGGATGTCTTCTGCTCGTCACTGTACGCCGCCTTGTATGCCTCGATCTCGGAAAGATACCCCGAATCCTTTGCATACTGCCAGAAGTACTCGCCGTACTGGATGTTGTCATAGCACCACGGCTTAGAAAACAGATTGTAGTGGATGAGCTTTGCCCCCGCAAGCGGCGGTCGGTCCTCAGTCGGCATCGCGTCCCAGCACTCGTCGAGGTAATGGATCTTCCCGTTGCAGATCGCGTTGAGATAGTCCTGATCGGGGGCGATGCAGTCAAAGTGGTAGGTATCCAGCAGCGTCAAAAAATGGCGGTCGAACCCGACCTCACGCAGTTTTTTGAGGTTCATCAGCAGCACGCCCGAGTTGACATAGCTGTATTTATCCACGCCGACGGCGTTTTCCATGTACCGTGCCAGCGGCGGCACCTCCACCACCGAGCGGTCCGCGCACGCGCCGATCAGATTGTCGCCGATATCGATGTCATAGAGCTCGGCAAGATCGCCGCGCAGCACCACGTCGCTGTCGATGTAGATGCCCTTGTCAAATTCGGGAAACATCGTGGGAATGAACAGGCGAAAATAGATCGTCAGCGTGAAGTAGTCGCAGCGCAGGCGATTCGACATGCGGTCGGTGATGCTCTCGAGCCCCGCCCGCATCGGCGTGCACTCGATCCGGAAATTCTCGGTCGCAAGGCGCGTCAGCCGCGCGCGGTTCTCCTCCGAAAGCTCTTGATAGAGCACGATCGCCTTGTAATTTCGGCTCGATGCGCAATTGTCGATCGCCGAGGTCAGCGCCGTTGCCAAAAAGGGCGCGTAGCTGTCGTCGATCGTAAAGAAAATCGGAATGATCTTATCCATGGTCGTCTCCTTTTGCGTAGTCCGCTTTCAGCGATAGGTATTCGGAAAGCAGTTCGTCATATTCGTGCAGCTTCAAGACGCTGTGCATGCGTTCGATCTGCCACGGCTTGACCGAAACGGCGTGAAACCACGGCAGAAATCGAAAGCTTGTGGTGAAATGCTGCAAAACCGTATCCTTTTGCAGTTTGCGCTGTTCATTGTATCGGCGCGGCGCAATTCTTTTGTTTACCGCCAGCTTGTTGAGTGCCGATTGATCGGGCATGAACATCTTTTTTGCCGCACAGCGCTCCCTGCACTTGGCAAACAGCCCCGTTTTGCGGATCTCGGCGAGATTGAGGAGCAGCACGCCCGAATTGAGGTAGTCCAATCGCGGCGGGTTCCGTTTAAAAAACCACTTGCCGTAGTGGTCAAGCACGCCGCAGAGCTCGCAGCCGTCCATGTCCTGCGCGTAAAAATCCGCAATGTCCGCGCGGCAGAGCACATCGTTGTCGAGGTACAAAATGCGGTCGGGCAGCAAATCAATCCGATCGGCATACAGCCGCAGCATGCAGCAGGGCGTAAAGCGGGTGCCGAGGTTCGCCGTCGGCGGCTGAGCCGCAAAAAGTGCGCCGGCGTCGATCCATGTGACCGAGCTTTCGGCATTTTGCATCTTCACACGGCGGTCGAGAAAGTCCGCAAGCGAGCGCGGCAGCGGCTCATAGGTCTTCTCCGCAGCGGTATACCCCATCGTTAAAATATAAATGTGCAGCGGCTCGTGCACATATTTTGTCAGAGACAGAACAGAGAGCATCACCCCGTCGCCAATGTTTTTATCGCCGCAGTACAATATGTTCATATTCCGGTAACTAATATATTTTGTTCAAATAATACTTTCATCTGGTTTTTAAAACCATATTATCACTTTTTTAATATTTTGTCAATAGAAAGCGCATATATTTCTATTCTCCGCCGAAATCGGAGATTTTAAGCAAGGCGAAGAGAAATGAGTGGTTAAGCATACAAAGCGATGGCGGCAACCTCCAACAGTAGGGGAGGCGTTTCGCCTCCCGCTTGCAACAACGATCATCTTTGTAACGGCGGGAGGGGACCC